>CAZGXC010000007.1:19049-41132 GCA_964529535.1 uncultured Hyphomicrobiales bacterium
GCCAATGAATGGAATTTTATGGCAAAATATCCAGAAGTCCATTTTACATCAAGGTATATAATCAGTATTGTTTGGGGTTGTGCCGTATATTACCTCTTCTATCTATTTCTTTTCCCAAAGTATTTGGTAAAAAATCAAAGAGCACTGTTTTCAGTTTTCTCTATTGCTGCGATAGTAATCTTTTCAATAATTACCAAGTTCCTACTTCAATTTACTAATATATTATTAGATTCGCCTCATTATCAATTTACTATTGGACTCTACGCTAGCGATATTATTGACTTTACTATTATTAGCTTTTTGCTTGCTGCTTATGCTATTCTTATTCGGATAGCTACTGATTGGTTTATTAAATTATCCGAGAAGCAAACGATTGAAAATAGCAATCTGCTTAGCGAATTAAATATTTTAAAATCTCAGCTCAATCCACATTTCCTATTCAATTCTCTCAATAATATTGATACTTTAATTCAAAATGATGCTACAAAAACTTCGCATGCTCTCGTAATGCTGTCGGATCTCTTGCGCTATGTCGTTTATGAGGCGAAGAAAGAAACAATTCCTATTGAAAAGGAACTTGATTTTATTAACAAGTATATAGAATTGGAGCAGTTACGTTTAGCTCGTCCAGAAGCTGTAGGTTTTTCTTCGAATATTACGGATAATATTTCTCTGCCACCGATGCTATTCCAACCATTCATAGAGAATGCCTTTAAGCACAGTAATTTAAATGCCGAGGACCAAAGAATAGAAATATCCTTAACAGCAGAAAATGGAATAATTGATTTCTATTGCTACAATACAATTAATGAGAATAATAATATAACTATTCAAAATGAAGAAGTTAATAGTGGATTAGGATTAGAATTAGCAGAAAAAAGGTTAAATTTGCTATTTAAAACTTATAAGATTTATAAAAAAGTCCACGCTAAAACGTATTATAAAGTGGAAATACATCTAAATTTAATTGAAAATTCAAGCAAAGCATGATTAAATGTATTATAATAGACGATGAGCCTCTTGCTATAAAGAAGATTGAATCTTTTATTGCAAAATATCCATCTACCCTACATCTTTTGGCTTCATTTACTTCGGGCATTGATGCAATCGACTATATCAAAAATACTGATATTGACTTAGTTTTCCTTGATATACAAATGAAAGAGCTAATTGGGATTCAGCTATTAGAATCTATTAACATCAATGCAAAAGTTATTATCACTTCGGCTTATGAGCAATATGCAATCAAAGGCTTCGATTTGCAGGTATCGGACTACCTGCTGAAACCCATAAGTTTTGAACGCTTTGCCAAAGCCATCGATAGAGTAACAGGAGAGATAAGGGCTAATCAACAAGATAATAAGCAACAAGAATTATTAATTGATAAGATTTTTTTCAAAACAGAGTATAGATTAGAGGGGATTCGCACCACCGACATTCTCTATATCGAGGGTTTGGGAGATTATCGCAAAATAGTTACCCCATCGAAGAATATTATTACTCTGCAAACCTTCGCTGAAATAATTGCGATGCTACCAGTTGAAAAATTTTCGAGAGTCCATAATTCTTATATCGTTGGGATAGCACATATCGAAAAATAGAACGCCAACGAATAATCATTGCCGAATAGTATATCCCCATTAGCGATTCCTATTCAGCAGCATTCTATAAAACTATTGGAATAAAGCGGTAGGAATAAGATAATAAATAGGTAGAGATAAGATAAGGAAAAAGCAAAAATAATAATTTCTTCACATTCATATAATAAAAGCGACAAAACTTCGTTTATTTATAGATTATATCATTTATTTACAACTATATTGGAGAAGTTCGATGGAATATCGTATTGAAAAAGATACAATGGGCGAAATTCAAGTGCCTGCTAATGTTTATTATGGTGCTCAATCAGCACGCTCATTAATTCATTTTGCAATCGGTATAGAGAAAATGCCTCGCCCCGTTATCCGTGGTATGGGAATACTGAAAAAAGCAGCCGCTGCTGCGAATGCAGATTTAGGCGTATTAGCCAAAGATAAAGCTGAATTAATTATGAAAGCTGCTGATGAAGTAATCGAGGGAAAACTCGATGCACACTTCCCACTTTCTATTTGGCAAACTGGAAGCGGCACTCAAAGCAATATGAATTCTAACGAGGTTATCTCGAATCGAGCAATCGAAATGGCTGGCGGCGTTCTTGGAAGCAAGACTCCTATCCACCCAAATGATGACGTTAACAAATCACAAAGTTCAAACGATACATTCCCAACTGCTATGCACATCGCTGCTGCTGAGGAATTGAATAACTTACTATTGCCAGCGGTTACTAGATTAAGAAACACGCTTGACAAAAAAGCTAAAGAATTTAAAGATATTATTAAAGTTGGTAGAACTCACTTAATGGATGCTGTTCCATTGACTTTGGGACAAGAGTTCTCTGCTTATGTTCAGCAACTTGATAATGCTATCGAGAGAATTAAAATGACTCTCCCAGCTATCTATGAATTAGCTCTTGGTGGCACTGCCGTTGGAACTGGATTAAATTCTCACCCTGATTTTGCTGTGAAATCTGCAGAGAAAATCGCTGAATTTACTGGATTACCATTCGTAACTGCTCCGAATAAATTCGAAGCTCTTGCTGCTCACGACGCTATTGTCTTCTCGCACGGTGCTTTAAAGACATTGGCTGCTTCATTGACAAAAATTGCTAACGATATTCGTTGGTTAGCTTCTGGACCACGTTGCGGTATTGGCGAGCTTTCTATTCCAGAGAATGAGCCAGGTTCTTCAATTATGCCAGGAAAAGTTAATCCAACTCAATCCGAAGCAATGACAATGGTTTGTACTCAAGTTATGGGTAATGATGCTGCAATCAACTTTGGCGGAGCTTCTGGTCACTTTGAATTGAACGTTTATAAACCAGTGATGATTTATAACTTCTTACAGAGCGCAAGATTGCTTGCTGATACTTGTGTAATGTTCGACGAGCATTGCGCAGTAGGTATCGAGCCAATCAAAGAGAAAATCGCTTATTTCGTTGATCATACTTTAATGTCTGTAACTGCTCTTAATCCACATATTGGATATGATAATGCAGCTAAAATCGCTAAGAATGCTCACAAAAAAGGATTATCGCTAAAGCAATCAGCAATTGAATTAGGAATATTGACTGAAGCTCAATTCGATGAGTTCGTTCGTCCAGAGAAAATGATTGCTCCGGGCTTAAAATAAGAATCAAATCTAATGTATAATAGCTAAAAAGATTTTGCTATCATACTAATAAATAAAAATCAAGCTCTGGGTGTTCCGCCCAAGAGCTTGATTTTTTATATATAATAATGATTGTCAGATGAATATTGTCAGATGAAATCAACAATTAATTAACGTCTATCATCTGTGGCATTGCCATAAGGATTTTTTCTTCAGAAGACATTTGTATTAAGTTCATCAGGTATAAGAATTGATTTTGCAATTCCTTCGGTAGAGACTTATAAATAGCGGAGAAGTATCCGTATTCCTGTCCTAATTTTAGGGACATTGATTTTAAATAAGTATCTAATTTAGCACTTTCATCATCTTCGTTATCGTTGGATTTACCGCCAAATAACTTTAAGAATCCAGCAAGCTCATCATCAGCTTTTGGATAAATATTGATTTTTACCAATTGATTTTCTGGGATACCGATTCTCTTCTTTGCTATATTAATCGTTGTGCGTAAATCGCCCAATACATCTACTAATCCCTTTGCTTTAGCATCTTGTCCTGTCCAGATGCGTCCTTTAGCTACGCTTCGGACTTGCTCAACTGTCATTTTGCGGGCAGTGGCTACTTTATTTAGGAATCTATAATAAATATCCTTGCTCATTGCGAAGAATTTTGCTTTCTGCTCTTCCTGCACAGGCATAGTAGGATTGAAGAAATGAGTATTCTTATTCGTTCTTACAGTATCGATGGTTATTCCAAGTTTTGATAAAGCACCAGAGAAGTTTGGAATAGATGAGATCACCCCGATGGAGCCCGTAAGCGTCTGAGGATGTGCGATAATTGTATCGCAAGCTGATGCAATATAGTATCCACCAGAAGCAGCTACATCACTCATAGAGGCATAAACAGGTTTTTTCTTCTTTGCTTCAATGATTTCTTGCCAAATTATTTCGCTACCCAGAACAGAACCGCCCGGGCTATCGATGCGAATAATAATTGCTTTGACGTCATCATTATATACAGCTTTGCGGAGATTTTTCACAAATTGACTGCTATATATTGAGCTTGAAGAAGAGAATGCTTCGCCACTATTTCCGGGATAAATTGCTCCGCTTCCATAGACTATTGCTATTTCTCCCTTGTCGGAATAATTTTTATCATCGCCGTATGGCTCAGAATTTATATAATCTTTGATATTTACTAAGTTTAATTTTTTCTTTTCGTCCCATGATTTTCCATAAACTAATTTCGCCATTTCGTCTTTTACTCGCGTTTCGACGGCAATTTCATCGATAAAGCCGGCAGCCTTCATTCCGTCAGTCGTATAAATTCCTTCGTCTAGCAGCATATTTGCTTTATTCTTGTCAATATTCCTATATCTATTGATAGCATCAAGGAAGTTGTCGTATGTTTGATGAATATAGACCTGTAATTGCATTCTGCTTGAGTCGCTGTATTTATCGCGAGAGAATGATTCTGCTGCGCTTTTGAAATCCTCAAAACCAGCGACAAAGAAGTTCACCCCTATTTTATCCAAGAAGTTTTTATAGAACATTCCGCTTGTGCCGAATCCATCAATCATCACAAGCCCTTCTAATGGCATAAATATCTTTTGGGCGGGCAATGTAAGCATATAATCTTTTTCTGTTCCTGATTCTAAATAAGCATAAACGAATTTCCCCGACTTTTTGAAATCCTCGATTGCGCTATTAAGCTCATTGAGTTTTGCGAAGCCGAGTGATGATTGCTCTGCTTTAATGTAAATTCCCTTAATTCTATTATCGGACTTAGCGGTTTGGATAGATCTAATAATATCAAGGAATGAAGCACCCCGCTTATTCGTAAAAATAGACATTGGGGAATCAGAAGTATATTCTCCCACTTCAAAGTTTAAATTAAGGTATAGAACAGAATTTTCTTTTACTTCTATTGGCTCACTTTTGAAGAAGCTGCTAAAAGTCATGCCAATACCAGCTATCATTAGGAAGAAGAACGTAAGCACAACTCCAATAATAATTAATGGAATCCACCAACGAGTCTTTTTTTTCTTTTGTGGATTATAATAATATGGCGGTGGCATCGGTGGAGTGCCAGACTGATTATTATTTGGATTAGATTCAAAATCTGAATTAGAGTAATTATCGCTCATTATTGACCTTGTTATGGAAAATGAATATTAAAAAATGTATTAACTCCTATATAACGAATAATTTAGCAAAATGTTTTGCTAAATGCCTAAAAAAAAGCTCCGCCCTCTTTTCAGGGAGCGGAGCATAAAGCATTTAATCAAGTTTGTTATTTAGTGATAACGAGTTGCTTGACTGTTGAGTATGGTCCCATTTCTACTCTGTAGCTATATTTGCCTGAAGATAATCCCAAAGCATTTACATCAACTTTTACGTCGTAGTTGCCTGGTTTTTTCATTTCATTTACTAATGTAGCCACTTTTGCACCAGCTAAATTGAATACTTCTATTAATACTGGAGTCTCGATTGGAGTAGAGTAATTAATAACAGTGTTATTTACAACTGGGTTCGGAGTTGGGTCAGATACTTTAAATTTACCACCTGTTGTCTCAATCATTCTTTGATCATCAAGACATACTTCCAAGATCTTTCCATCTCCATCAACTGGAGTAATTTTCAAGTAGTTTGATGTAACCGCATCTGATTTCATTGTTGGTTTAAATGGAATCACATCGTTTGTAGTAGCTAGATAACCTAACAATTTGATTTTAACAAGCGTATTGTTGTGTCCTTCTTCTAATACTTTACCACTCTTCTTGCCGGAGAGTTTAATGTTTAGTTCGTTTGTAGGAACATTTACTTCAACGCCCATTACTTCCCAACCTTGTGTCATAGTGCCATCTGTAATAATTGCAGAGGTATAATCCCTGGAAGCACCATTCTTTACACTTATTGGGTAGAAGTGTTTAGTTATTTTATCTTTTACATCATCACCAAATACGACTGTTAGATTGATATGAGAGATTTTTGCATCAGACATTGGCTTAGTTTCGCCTTTTGCCTTGTAGTATTTTACTTCTAAGTAGTCTGATCCTTTATTTGGTAGATTTGCGAAGTCGCCTGGTTTTGCTTCGTAACCTTTTGCGATTTCTACTACTGATAAATACTCTTTACCAGAACCGATTATTGTAGAGACTGCTTTAGCATATTCTACATTATCTTTGTTAAGCGAGTAGCTGAAGTTCATTTTTGAAGTATAATTAATTACTTCTTTTGGAGAGAATTCAAATGCTATAAATAGAGTTTGTCCTGGGAGCAATTCAATAATGTCAAATTCAGTTTTAACATTTGTTGGGTTGTCTATCCAAATTTCTTTTATTGAGAATACACTTCCAGCTGGATTTGCTTGGGCAAACAACTGATTGATAGTATTTGTTAAGTATAGTGAAGTTCCTTCGCTACTGTTATTCTTGAAAGTAATGTATTTAGTTTTGTCGCTACCATAAGTTAGGTTGATGTATTGTGTTCCGAAATCTAAATCAGTGGATGCAACATTTGTAGATAATGCATTTCCAGTAAGCGTAGAGCTAATAACGTCTTGGAAATCTTCTGGAGCTGGATTAATATTGACATCTGAAACGATGCTTAATACATCTTTATATCCACCAATTACATACTCTGTAGGAGTGAATGTTACTGGAACTGTCAAAGTATCGCCTACCTGTAATTTTACTGGTTTTGCTTCTGTTGGCATTGTGAAAGTTGGAGCTATCTTGAAGAATTTATCTTCTTGCATTGTTAGTCCAGTGATTACTAATTCTTTATCGAAGCCAACTGCTTTGTTTGTAGCAACGAAGTATACATTTTGAGTTCTTGATTTTTCTGTTGGTTTATCTAAGTTTAGAACACCGAAATCTACGTTTTCTGTATATGAGTGCGGCTGAACGCCCTTGCCCATAAGGTTACCCTTGTTGGATTGTACAGGGACATCATTATATTTACCATATACAATAATATCTACTTCGTAAGGCATTTGTTTCTTTGGAATAAAGAATACTGGCAATTCTTCCGATGCATCTTTAACCAATGTCTTGCTCTTTAATTCTTCTAATCTTGTCTTGCTATACATAAATTCAGTCCAAGCAATTTCATTATCTGTTCCTGCTTGATATGCTTTTATGTCAGTAATTTGCACGTCGTTAGTTCCATTATTAGAGATTGTAACTTTTCCGTCATATTTATCAGGTAAGTTTTTGCTGGTGACGTAATTGTCAATTACTCTTTGTTTTTGCCAATCATAAGATGTAACTGTTAAAGCACCTTTGATAGGTTGAGCTTTCCATACAGAGTACAACTTAGTTTTAGATGTATTTGTAGAAGTCAATCTCAAAGTATCTGTATGCGTAATTCCAGATTCGTTTTTATGATCGTAAGTAACGTTTACTTTTATCTTTTGTTTTGGTTCTAAAATCAAAGGATTAGTTTCTGAGTATTGATCTAAATCTGTGCAAGTAAAGTTTGCAAGATTTAATGCTCTTGTATATCCTGTAATTGTTGAAGGGTTGTTACCACTGTTTTCGATTGTAAACTCGCTTGTGCGTGTAGCTGGTCCTACTGTTATTGGAATCACACCAAAGTTAATGTCAGTAGTATATACGTCTGGCGCGCCAGATCCTGCTCTAATATCTACTAATTTGAAATCTCTACAATCAGTTTCTACCCATAATTGGTCAGCGATATTATTTTGGCTGGAATTAGTCATTAAAGCTTGAACTGTTACAATTTTCTTTTCACCCGGAGCAATTGTAAATCCACCGACAGGAGTCGTAGTGATGCTAAATTGTTCTTCTCCGATTTTCAAGTAAAATTTCTTTACATGAACTGGAACCTTTCCATTGTTTGTAACTTCAATATCTTTAGTTGTTGCTTTATTCGGCACTAATACTCCGAAGTTATGCACTGTGATATCTGGAGTTAAAATTTCAGGGAAATATGTGTATTCTTTTGTGATTTGATTACCAGATTTTGTCATTGCGCGAACGGTGATCTTACCTTCTTGAGTTTTATCTCTAAAAATTATTTTAAAGCTAGCAGTTTTGCTACCTGGAACAAAATTAGGTTGGAATGTAGCATTGACTCTTGAGCTTGCAATGAATGAAAGCGAGCCTAAAATAGCGCATTTTGGTTCTTCTTGTAAATCATCTACTGTTACTGTACCATTGATTTCGAAGCAAGATTTATCTTCATTGATAAAAATTGTATCATTACAAGGCAAGAAGAAGTTTGATGATGTTGGATAACCGTATGAATATCCTGATTTATATGAATCTAAATCTCCATAAGTATAGCAAGCAAATGTAGTCTTAGGATTCAATGCTTCAAATGTATGCAAGCCAGGAGAGAATTTTTCTCTAATAAATGAATATGGTGTTCCGGGAATTTTCTTAACCAGACCCAAGAACTTTTCTGAAATAAGGCTCTTCACTCTGTTAGATCCAATATAATTGATAGAATCAGCAGCTTCTGTTCTAAATATTAAATTAAAGTGATTATTTACTTTTGAAACTGCTAAGAAAGAAGCATAGTTTGACCATTGCTCTGTTGGAGTAACAGCGATTAGTAAGCCTTGTCCAGTTTTTGAAGGATTTTGTAATTCATTCTCTTCTTTGTCTGTCTCATTGCCTAATTTGTCTACTATTTTTCCGCTAGACCACCACATATAGCCTTTGCCGTATTGTCCGACTAGTATTGGGAAATTAGACTTTAAAACGCAAGGTGTCTCTCGAATTTTATTATTCATATCAAATACTTGACCAGCTCTAAGAACTGTAACATCTGACTCTTCTCCAGTTTCAAGTACTTCCTTAATAATTGTGTTGTTTTTGGTAGCTACTATTCTAACGATGTCGCCCTTTTCACCTTCAATTAAGCCCTGATATTCAGGTCTGTCATGGTAGATAAATGGAACAGTAACATATTCTTTTCCAAGAAGTTCAGTTGGCCACATAGAATCAAAAAGCATGTTTCTTAAAAAGTCTGCTTTCAATCCATGGTAATATGTTTCTGCAAATAGTGGGTATGAGCCTTTTGTATGTCCAGAGAATACAGCTATTTTTTTATTAGATTTTATCTTACTACCTGAAAGATCAGATACTTCTTGCTGTCTCATACCTGGAGATGTCTCTGTCATCAATAACACGGACTGTCCGCGATTAAGTTCAATAGTTCCTGTTTCGCCAGCGCGAGCTCCATTTTTAATATGATATTTAGGAACATACTCTACTCTGGTGTCATCTTCTGTCGCTACGATAAGTATCTGATTAGGGTGGTCGGTAACTGATCCCATTGCATCACTTGCCATTCTACAAGCGTCATTATGTAGGTTAAGAGTATAATACTCTGTTCCTAACCAATCAGTAGGGATTACGCGGTAGGCTTCGCCAGTCCATGAAAATCCTACATATACTACTACGGAAATCGGGTCGTCTGATTCGACCAAAATTCCCTTTTCTTCGACCTTGCAACTGGTTTTATGCTCGATTTGATCGACGTTCAAACCAATTACTTTAAAGCTGTTTTCTTCTACTATTACCGGATTACCGATTAGAGATCCGTTGCTTTTCATTACGCGGACCTGGGTTCTAGTTTTAGCAGTAATGAACAGCTCTACGATACTACCGTGCGTTCCTAACGCTCCCTCGGTAGACGCTCTGTTACATTTTGGCATTGCTAACCAAAACGACGTGCCGCCGGTCTCTTGCACTTTTTGTGCGATAGCCTCTTCGTGTCCAGATGAAATCAGGACTAACAGGGCTAGAGCCAGCCAAATTTGTCTAAAATAATTCTTCATAAAGACTCCATTATGGATTATGTATAAAATTTTAATTGTTATTTACTCTGTTATTTACTCTGTTATTATCTATTTATTGCTTAGTTTTTGTTTCTCTTTTTTCAGGCAAACTTGAAATGCTCAGCCTCAAGAAATACAGTTTTTAGCAAAAAATTCCAATTTACATTTATCAGAAATATAAAAATACAAGTTTTTTTCGAGAAAATCAAACTTTATCAAATATTTTTTGCTAAAGTCGTATATTTTTCAAAAGCAATCAATCATTTTGTAAAGAAATTTCACAAAAAAAATGTGTCTTTCTATACTTCGGTATACAAAAGACACATTAAATGTTAAAAAGTCTCAAAAATAATTGATTTTTTTTAGATCTCTTTTAAATACAAGGACTTACTTCTTCTCTTCTGGTTTCTCTTCTGTCTTTTTTTCTAAAATTTTATCAATTAAACCATAGCTTAAAGCCTCTGCTGGGCTCATATAATTATCTCTATCGGCATCCAACTTGATTTGCTCAATTGTCTTGCCACTATGATGAGAAATTATATCATATAGCACGCCTCTCATGCGGAGCATTTCTTTGGTATATATTTCAATATCAGTTGCTTGCCCTTGAGTGCCGCCCATTGGTTGGTGCATCATTATGCGAGAATTTGGCAGAGCAAAGCGTTTGCCTTTGGTGCCAGCGCATAATAATACTTGCGCCATAGATGCGCTCATTCCCATGCAGATAGTGGAGATGTCCGGAGAGACGAATTGCATTGTGTCATAAATCGCAAGCCCTGCGCTGACGCTTCCGCCCGGAGAATTTATATAAATATTAATGTCCTTTTTGGGATCTTCGCTTTGCAAAAATAGCAACTGTGCGATGACTAAGCTCGCTAAGTTATCATCGATTTGCGAGCCGATAAAGATGATTCTATCTTTCAGCAGACGGCTGTAAATATCATAAGAACGCTCGCCCTTACTTGTCTGCTCTACTACCATTGGAACTAAATAGCTCATTTGTTTTTCCTGTTATATTATTATTTGTTGTTATTATTTCTTGATTATTTATTTTTGCTGCTTTGGCATGGGCATATTTCTTTTTGAATTGCCATCGGGATTTTCAGATCTTCGAATGGCTTGAAGTCTAGGACTTTTTTCTTTACATTTTCGTATCCTTTATTCACTCCATCAGTATTTTCCATCCAATATTGCATGGCTTTTTCGTCGCTAAATCCGCAAAATTGCTTTAATATTGCCGAGGATACATAGCCCGATTGATGCCAGCCATTCCAGCAATGCAGATAGATAGGTCCAAGATCTGGGTTCATAATGATTTTATGCACTCTCTCTAATATTTCGCGTATCTCTTTTTGGCTATTGCCAGAGATTTGCGAATATTTCAGCGTATCTTTCTTGTTTTCGGAGATTGCTTGCTTCGGAGCTGTGGAGAAATTAGTGCCATAAAGATAGATTGCTTGCGAAAAGCCTTCATTTGCTAAATGCTGCAGTCCATCTACGGGCAGAGGGTTATGATTATGCCTCTTATCAGTTTTATGGAAATGATTATTTGCTCCGCCACGATATGCGATGCCATAAAGTATTGTCCGCATATTGCGCGTGCCGTATAATTCATCGAATCCATTGCCGGAATTATCCGTAATTTTCTCGTTTAGGCAAGATACCTTGTATCTGCTTTTGTAATGATTTAGCCTGTTTTCTCCAGCGGATGCTTGGAAGATATTCCATACGAGGAGGAGGCATATTATAATAATTTTATTCATATTATTTAGGTATTGCAAAGATTATATCTTCAAGTGGTGGATTAACTTCAATAGTATCAACTGTTATCTCTGCGATACTTGCTTTGTTGTTCGCTATCTTAACGTAAAATGGTATAGTTAGCTCATTAACTTTGCGGTAATCTCTTAAGGAAATAATTGCTGGTTGAGTAATATCTCCGGTTGTAAAAGATGAATTGATTTGCGAAATCAAATAATCTGTTTTATTTACGAAGATTATCTCTGCGTCGCTTCCGCTTCCAGAGCATATTAATTTGTAGTTTTCTATACTGTTTACGCTATCTTTATTATCTGTTACCTCTACTTTTGATTTGCTCTTTTTATTGTTTGCTTCTTTGTAAATATCAAGTTGGTTGAAGTATTGAATAACGGGGGTAATTGTCAGCTGAATGGATTCCCGCACTTTCTCTTCGGGTAATTCTATTGGTGCCTGCCCAAGCTGTGGCATAAGCGTCCAACCTTGTTTGCCATCAAGGGCAATAGCGAGGGTGTCTCCGCTATGATAATATTCAATAATTGATTTATCGGGCGACTTGAAGGCTGCGCGAAAATGGAAAGTAATTGAATCTTCGCGGACTAATTTTCCGGTGATGATATAAGTCTGCAATGACGAGACTAAGGCTTCGCCTCCGCGTGCTTCTACGTTCTTCGCATAAATATCTTTAAAATTCTCTTTCGCTGTTGCTGTGTTCCCAGCAATCAGCATCGCAAATAATGCGAATAGGATTATTCTTGTCTTCATTTCTTATTATTGTTTTGTTATTATATTCTTGTTATATTACTTGATTAATTTTCGCATCAACTCTATGCTATGCAAAATTACTGAATCTTTATTACTTTTTATATCTTCTTGCGAAATTTTTACTAAAATATCGGGTTCGAATGCTTTGCCAATTAGCAAGTTCCCGTTTTTATCGCTTGCGGAAATTCCAGACATAGACATTGATAACTCGCAAGGGAGAGGAATAACGGTTGGCTCTGTTGCGCCGCCAGAACTTGGCGAGCCGACAAATTGGGCTAAGTTATTTCTTCGTAGCAAATGCAGGTGTCCCTCTGATAGCCCGATACTTTTTTCATCGCAAAGGACGATTATCTTGGCATTCGCGAGCAAGCCTTTGCCCTCTATCGCTTGGATAAAATTGCGAAATACTTCGGGTTGCTTGCCGAACTCCGTATAAAATGGCAATTTCCATTCAATATTATCAAAGTTCCCATTCTTGAAGAATTTGAAGAAGTATTCGCTGATTTTGGTATATCCTCTTAAATCGAAGATTATTCCTTTCATAGATGTATGATTTTCTTTGAAAATCCTGCTAATACTTCCGTCGTTATGCCATGTCATATCAAAGTAAAATATTCCATCTCCGAGGTTTGTATCGGCAGGGAAAATATTCGATAAAGCGTATTGATTAGCTTCGGAATTTGACAAAATGATTTCTTTAGTTTTATTCCCAATTTCTATTAGGAAAGTATCATTCCTATCATAATAATTATTTGCTAACTGCGAGGCGATTTTTGTATTTTTAAAATCAATCGAAGCGGCTGAGATATATTTCCTCTCATTTTGGAAATATTCATTGGTGCTAACCCCATTAATTTTTAGGATCTTGCTACCAGTGGGAATATCTTCTCTGCTGGAGCGATACACATAAAGATTATTGTCTATGTATTTAAATGCGATTGGCAGACTCTTGTTTTTCATCGAAAGTTGCTCATTATACCAAAAGCGAATAGCATTATCGGGGAACAAAGCCGCCACTTGCTGAATTGCTCTGATGAGTTCATCTTTGTTCTGGCTATTGGCTACATCTTTAATTGCTGTTGATAAAGCATTATCAAGTTTAGAGGTATAATCGGGAGCTTTTATTTGAGAGAAATTTTCCAGAAAAGCCCATGTGTAAATTACTGCTGCTATGCGCGCGCTGGCATTATTAAATAATTGATAAGCCTTTGTATCTAAAGGCACTAATTGGCTTGTGTCTTGAAGATTAACAATAGCTACTTTGGGGAAAGAAAAATACAGCTTTGGATTGATATGAGCGATTGAAAATTCCCCTGCTTGAGGATAATTTAAGTATTTATCATTTGCTACTTTTAACTCAAGCGACGCATTGCCAGTGCGTTTGTCAGCGATATTTTTCGCGCAAACATATCCTTCTATTTCGCTTTTTTCATCAAAACTCCAATTCTTCGTAAATTGTTCGAAGCTACCATTTTTGACTATTTCTTGTCCATTTGCCATGAAGCTAACATCATCAAAAATTGCTCTGCCTTCGCCATCGAGGAATAAGCTAATATCGGCAGTTATGCTCTCCTCTGGTATGGTTCCGCTATATGATAACTCAATCCATTCGCCCTGTTTCACATTTTTCTTTTCTTCCGGCAATACTATTGAGATGATCTGCTTGCCAGCATCAATAAATGTGATGGCAGCATATGCTTTGCTGTGCTTACCGATTAACTGATGCTTCATAAATACTTTAAATTCAAATGGTTTATTCGCATTATCCGCTACAACCATCCTATGGATTATTAACGCAGGGAAATCCCTGAAATTTCTAATCCAACTCTGGAGACGTGATGAATAAAGGGATTTGCTTTGCAAACTATGCGCACCCTTGTGCAATCTAAAAGCGGGGAAACTTGTATCTGAAAATTGCATTTTATCAAAGCTTTTGATAATTTCTTTGCTCCTTGAATTTACAGCAAGTTGATTAGCAAAGGGGAATGCCTTAATGATTTTATCTTCAAACTTGCCATTATCCGCCAATAATCTATCCACTCCGTATTCCGTTAGGCTGCGTAAATCTGCTTTCGCTAATCGCGCATCCGGATAATAGAAGAAAAATGGAGAGATGAACTTCGCATAATCGCGCAATTCATTCACTTGGCTTTTATTTAATTCAATAGAGGAATATTTGCTTTCGCCACTGAGACCAAATTCTACGTCATCTATCCATATTTTACCCGCTCCATTTAGCATTAATCCATATTCAATTTTCACTGCATTTGTTGGAATTTCAGCTTCGACAGAATACTGCTTCCAATCATTTTGATTTGGTAAATCGCAAGTTAATTCGCTAAATGTTCTTTGGTCATCATATACTTTAATCCATAATACAGCTTTGCTTGCTTTGTCTGACAATACGCTTTTGCAAAATGCCGATAGCTTAATCCGCTTGCCAAGATATGCGTTAGGACTGATTTCTTGATCAATTAATCCGCCGGCACCTTGAAGATATTTGGCTGAATCGTTGTAAATCATCAAGGAATATTTTCCTGAATAAGCATCAGTTGAGACTTTTGCCTTATAGCCCCTGCTCATTGATTTCTCGCTAATATTCCATGCGGTTGGAATGCTATCTTGCCTTAATACTGGAAATTCAAAATTAAGATTGGTCGGGTTATATATTTGGCAAAAAATTGCTTTGGGATTGCTGGCGAAAATCAATATCGCTGCGAGCAAGAAAATGTATTTGTGTATTCTATTCATAATTAAGGATTGATCTATTGAACAAGTATATATTTCAATTAGTTAGGATTTCTGTTTATGTTTGATTTTATCAATATGCTCATAAAATTCTGGATATGATTTGCCGACGGTATTATCCCGCATTTCTGGTGCGAATGCTTCCCCAGAAAGCAGGCAAGCTAATGCGGCAGCCATTTCTATTCTATGATCATTATGATAGTTGATTTTCTGATTTATTATTTTAGATGGATGCACGAAAAACGTATCTTCGAGGCACTGCACATCGATATTTAACTTAGTAAATTCTTCTAATATTACTTTTGCTCTATTGCTCTCTTTATTTATCAATCTACTTGCCCCAGTAATTTTACTTATTCCATCTAATTGACTTGCGAAAATAATTAAATTCGGGATTAAATCCGGGCAATTCGTGCAATCATAATTGAAGGCATGGCGCGCTTTGCTACTTATGAAATAAGCGGAATCGATTATCTCGCAAACTGCTCCGGATAGCTCTAATATTTCCAATATTGCTTTATCTGCTTGAATGCTATTGGGATCAAGATTAGAGATACTAATATCATAATCGGAGCAAGCAGCAAGGACAAACCAAAATGATGCGCTGCTCCAGCAACCGATCTTTTCGCTTGTGTCACACTTTCTTTTGACATCGCTATTTTTTTGAAAAGAAAAAGTGCCATCTGAATAGCGAATTTTCCTTCCATTTTTTTGTAAGGCGAGCATTGTCATCATCGCATAATTAATACTTTTGATTTTCTTTGCGCTAATGCTTAAATCAGTATTTAGCTCGCTAAATATTATTAACAAAGCGGAAAGGGCTTGCGAACTCTCCAATGTATCTAATATTATGGAATTTCGCTTGATTTCTCCGCTGATTAATAGAGGCGGCTTACTGCTTGTTTGAGCATTAATCGCATTGCTACTTATTACTGTTTTGCCTATTGATTCTAATACGTATCGCAGGGTTTTTTGTTCTCGATTCAGCAGAGTGCCGTCTGCGGTGATGCTGACCTCTGTATTTTGTAAGGCGGCAAGCGCAGAAAATAGATTAAATGCCAGACCAGATTCTCCAGCATTTAGTTCCTTCGGGAAGGCTTTTGATGACTTCGAGATGCTGATTGAATAATGCTCATCTTGTGATGGCAAAATATCGATTATTCCCTTATCATCTCTAATTGATTGAATGAAATTCCTATTACTCTTGGAATACAGAGCTAATTCACAATTCAATAAATAATCGTAAAGAGTTGAAGAGATTTTGATGGAGGCAATTTCCCACGCTAAACGAATAGCGGAAAGAGTATCATCGCATAAAGAATTGAAATTTATAAGAGTATTTTGTTTATCTTCATTATTGTGAAAATTATCATTACCATCATTATCATTACTATCATTAAGAATGGCAATGGCGATGGCTCTTTGCAACTCGCTTTTGGAATCGGGGATTTCTATTTGAATGGCTTGGCTTTGCCTTTGCTGCTTTATCCTGATTATCTCATTAGATGCTAATTCCAATACTTTTTCGAAAGAAGTATTGGTGTTGATAATTATATCCGATGTTTTGAAATAAACGGGCTTTCGATTTTCATACAAAGCATTGATTTGCTCAGGACTGCTATTGTTGATGATTGGTCTATCCGCTGAATTGCGAAGCCTATCCATACATACATCAAATGGAGCATAGAGCCACAAAACGGCAGAATCTCTTTTGATAATATCGATGTTTTCTTGCTGGGAAATAATTCCGCCTCCGCAACTGATAATAGTATTTTTACAATGAGAGTATTTTAGTAATGTTTCAGTTTCTATTTTTCGGAAATACTGCTCGCCATATTTCTCAAATATCTCATTAATACTGCTTGAAGAAGTTCTGCCTTTCTCTTCTTCAATAATCATCTCATCAATATCAATGAAGTCATAATTTAGCTTTTTGGATAGTTCGCGCCCAATGCTTGATTTTCCGCTACCCATAAAACCGATTAAGTAAATTCTATCGATATTCCTTTCTCTCTGGATTTCATCGCGTAATTCTTGACTGATTATCCCTTGCTTATTGGTATA
Source organism: uncultured Hyphomicrobiales bacterium (assembly GCA_964529535.1). Classification (GTDB taxonomy): domain Bacteria; phylum Bacteroidota; class Ignavibacteria; order Kapaibacteriales; family UBA2268; genus CALLXS01. Next base: position 36,402 of record CAZGXC010000007.1, read on the forward strand.
TAACTTATACGCTGGCACGGCTTGATTTAGCAACCATTCTAATCCGCTGATGTATTGTAAATCTTTTGCTTTGGCGATTTCGAGCAATTTTGATTGATGATAGGTTACATCGAAAATAATTTGACGGTCGAAGCAATCTTCATTGATTTGCAGGAATTTTGAATCGAGTGTGTTTATCAAAACATCGCATTCTTTTACTAACTCATTGATATTATCTAAAGATGCATATTCTACTTTATATTGATTTGCCAAAGCCTTTGCCTTGTCTATACTTCTATTTATCAATGTGGTGCTACAATCAAAATCTTTCAGGGCAAAAAGAATATTTTTTGATGCGTTGCCAGCACCAATAACTAATACTTTCTTATTATTCAAATCTACGTTTAGATTATTGATTGTATCAATAAAACCCAAATAATCTGTATTATATCCGATAATAGAATGTCCATCATTAATTAACTTGTCATTAATTAACTCGTTATCAATTATAGTATTTACAGATTGGATATCTTCTGCTAAATCATTGATATTATCGCAATTCTGATAAGCATCTAATTTAAATGGAGCTGTGATATTCATTCCGTGGAGCCTTAGCTCTTTGAATATTGCTAAGGCTTCATCATAAGTATTTGCTGCAATTCTGGAATAATGCGCATCAATATTATCTTGATGAAACCAATAATTGTAGATTTGTGGGCTTTTGCTGTGGAGAATGGGATTACCCGTTACCGCATAAAACTTCATTTAATCCTCCATTTTGAGAGCTTTGCGGGCAATGCTGTATGGCACTTGACCGGGAGCAACTGCGGGGAAATCATCTTCGCAAACATAAAGGAATGGTGCACCATATTGAAGCAAGGCAAACCGATGCAATTCCCAACGTTCGCCGATTGGCAGGGCAATTATTTTGCCCGGGATAAAATTGCTCAATCTTGGATTTTTATAGATTTTCAGTAAATTCAAGAAGTCTGCTTTTGTCTTACAATAGCAAGCGATTTTTAGATATTCAGCGCTTGCGGCTTCGGCTTTGTTCGCTACTTCTTTGAAGAATGTAGGCTCTGGTAATTTTTCAAAATTATGATAGGAGAGTATTGTCTGATTTGCTTGCCATAAAGTTGCTTTGCAAAATTCTTCGGCATATACATATTGATACTCTACATCGACGAAATCGCACCCGTTTTCCGCAGCGATGATAAGTTCTTTTAGCTTTTGGTCGTCGGGTTTGCTAATATTTCGTATTGTAACAATTTTCTTTACATTTGGGATTTTTACTAACTCAATTATCTCGTCTTTGGTTAATTTTACGTCATCGAGGCGAAGCTCCACAAAAGGATATTTTGTAGCTGCTTCGTAGATTTCCTTAAAATTTTCCCGCTTAATTGTTGTGCAAAGCATTCAATTCTTCCTTCAATAATTGATAAGTAATTTTTATTGATTGCGCCTGCCCGAGCTGCTTTAGAGTAATGAAATAGATGGAATCGTTTTCTTTTTTCTTGTCTTTTTCCATATACTTGAATAGCTCTTCGGGGTTGATTATAATATCTTCTTTCAGATCAAATTTCTCTATTATTTCCTCAATTTGATTCACTAAGTCAAGCGGAGCCGCAAATTGATGGACTGATAGGCGCACAGCAAAGTTCATTCCTATTGCTACTGCTCTGCCATGAGAAATTTTATAAGCTGATTCCAGAGCGTGCGCCAAGGTGTGCCCGAAGTTTAACAATCTTCGGATGCCGCTTTCTCGCTCGTCATCTCGCACAATCAATAATTTATTATACACAGCCCTCTGAATAATTTCTTTTAATTCTGGAGCTGAGAAATCAATGTCTTGGAAATTGAAGTTTTGTAGCATCGCAAAAAGCTCGGCATCGCGTGCTGCTGCGATTTTGATTATTTCCGCAAAACCATCTGCGAGAATCTCCCGAGGCAAAGTCCTCAAAAAATTCAAGTCAATAATAATGCTATTTGCTTGGCGAATAGTCCCAATGGTATTCTTCACATTATTGAAATTAATACCATTCTTCCCGCCAATAGCAGCATCGCATTGAGCCAAAAGTGTGGTTGGTATCAAGCGCACTGGTACCCCACGCAAATATGTAGCCGCCGCAAAAGCAGCAATGTCGCATGTGATCCCACCGCCGATTGCTATTATTTCGGTAGTTCTGTCGGCAGAAAATTCCATCAGCTTATCAAAAATATAATAAAGCGTATGGATAGATTTAGCCTCTTCGCTTGCGCTTATGGTGATGACTTTTTTATCTCTGGCAATTTCACCGATATTATACAATGCCGCTACATTACTATCAACAATAATGACAGATTTACTATTTGCTGTATCATCATTGATATAATGAGTAAAATCATCTGTAAAAATGATATTATATTGCTTGTATAATTCCTCGTAAGCGAGGTTTTTATCAGTCTTCTGCTCAGTCATAGCTACCTAATTTTCAAAACTTTCGCGTGCTGTGGCGATACGTTTGTCGCGGCGGAGCTTCGCAAGTTCACGCAGATCGGCAAATTTATCACCTTCGTCCAAAATTTCAGCTCCGAGTATTGTTTCGACAATATCCTCCATCGTTAGCAAGCCCTCAATTCCGCCGTATTCATCGACCACAAGGAGCATTGTTTGCTTTTTCTTCAGAAGAATATCGAGGGCAATTTCCAGCCCACTGTTTTCTGGGACGTAAAAGATTTCGCGAGATAATTTCTTTATTTTCATCTCGCCCTTGCCCTGCAAAGCAGCGCGATAAACATCTTTACTTAGTGCGTATCCGATTACTCCGTCGTCCATTGTTTCGCCGTTTCGGATTGGAAAGCGTGAATACATTTGAAGTTCGGGAATATTCAGGACTTCGGAGATGGTATTCTCTGATGTGCAACTAAATATCACTGTGCGCGGAGTCATAATATCGGAGACATAAACGTCTTTGAAATTAAGGACGTTTCGCAAAAGTGTATATTCGCCAATGTTGTCGCAGTCGCTTTCTTCGCAAACTGTTTCAACTAACGCGCTTAGCTCTTCCAAAGTATTGTCTATCTCGCTTTTTCTTGAGATTTTGGAATGCAACCAATTCAAAGTAATATTGAAAGGACTGGAGATATACATAAAGATTTGCAAGATCCAGCTGGTTTTTATTACTAAATTTAGGGATACATTCGAGCCAACAGCATAGAATAAAGTTCTGAATACAGATAATAACAGAAATACTATTAATAGCAGTAAGTAAATATGCAATTCCAGATTGTCGAATGCTACTAATATTTCAGTAAGCAAAGCTGTCGCAAATAAATACGAAAACAACTCTAATGCAAAAAATGGATTTTTGGAATCAGAGTAATTAAATTTAAGCGAATGAATACGCGAATGAAATTTCGGTTTTTCGCTCGATAAATTCTTGTAATCATCATCGCCGAGCGTTACGAACAACGAAGAAAAGAATGCAGTAATCAAACCGCAAAAATACAAGAAAATAGGTAAATAAAAGGAAGAATCCATTGATGTTCAGCCTATCCTCTAAATTCAGTATTAACGATGTTTATCCTGCTTGGGTATGTAATTGGTCCAAGCGGAGTTTGAATAGTGGGCTTCGCATCTAATTTTAGTCGAGCAGCGCTACCATTATTTCCGCCAAGAGCTAATGCCAAATTAAGCATATTCTCTAAATTGTGCCCACTGAAGAACCTGAGTAGATCTAAGTTCATAGAAAGCGGGATAATCGTCTGCTGACCAGAAGCAGGAATGGTAATGCTATTGCCAATATTGCCGCCGATAGTCTCGGTATCATCAATATATAGCTTCCAATCTAAAGAAGTAAGCGTCGCAAGAGATTGCTGGGCATTTCCATTGCCTGTATTTGGATTATTCGCCGCTACGTTTAGCACGAAATCCACTGGAAACTCGCTATTGCGAATAGCGGAAGCGAATTTCGCTGCATCGCTCAGACCGAAATCAGAAGCAGAGGATTTACCTGCTAAATCCACGCCCATCAAGCGGAAGTTGCTAATATTATCTAATTTAAACTGAATCTTTTGCAAGCTAACTATTGAGTCGGCTATTTGCTTCAGCGTCTGGCAACCATAGATGCCAGTAATAGATATTAATACGATAAAGATGGAAATTGCTTTCCGTATATTAAATTTAATCATCGTTTTTTTAGTCATGACTTTATTTATCATCACTTTATTATTAAATTATTATTATAAAGAAAAATAGTTAACTACTGTAGACGAATAAGTAGAATAATATTTAATTATTATTGAGAATATCGCGCACGATGAGATGGCGGAAATTAATAGGCTTCTGTTTTATTCCTTTTCTCTACATTGAAAAGGGTTTTGCGAATATCAATTATCAATAATTTGCTTATTAAATATTTTTTTCTTAATTTGTAATCCTGAAATAAACATAAAATCTATTTAGAGGTTAACAAATGAAATTATTAGAAGGTGTTAGAGTATTAGATTTAACGAATGTCCTCTCTGGACCATTTGCTACATTGCATTTAGCTTGGCTCGGTGCGGAAGTGATTAAAGTGGAAAATCCTAAAGGCGGAGACTTAGCGCGCGCTTTGGGCTGCGTTCCTGAATATAATAAAAAATTGATGGGCACGAGCTTTTTAGCGCAAAATTCCAATAAAAAATCGGTTACTTTGAATTTAAAAGACGAGAAAGCGAAAGAAATCTTCCGCAAACTCGTAGCCACTGCCGACGTTGTCGTAGAGAATTTCC
>CAZGXC010000008.1:0-4331 GCA_964529535.1 uncultured Hyphomicrobiales bacterium
TCTATACAATAAACTCAAATTTAATGTGCAATTCCCCATACCTTTCCGAAGTATCTCTTCGGACAGGCGGAAATTACTTAAATTTACTGGCTATCGATGAGGAGAAAGCAATATCATTGCTTACGAATTATAATTACCGCCTAATATCAGTAGATTATAATCCTGCTGAGCTTAGCGAGGTCTTCCCTACTACTTCAATGAATATGCTTGATGGATTAACTATTGCCGGCAAAATGAATGCTAATACTGCTTCCATCACATTAAATTATGGATATAGAAGCAAGGTAATGAAAAGCGAGAAAATAATGATTTCCCAAAAAACTGATATGGTATCGACTAATATTTTACCAAGAATTTGGGCAAAAAAGAAACTGGATTATCTTCAAATCGACAAGAAAAGCAACAAAGATGAAATACTAAAAATTGGAACGAAATACAGTATCGTGAGCGATGAAACATCACTAATTATTTTAGAAAACGCAAGCGACTATCTCCGATATAAAATCACTCCTCCAAAGAGCGATACAGCCCTCTATGCTGGATATCAGGCATATCTCAATAATATGAGACAAGCCGACCCAGAAGAAGCAGAAAATTCTAAAAGCAAATATGACATAAAAAGATTAATAAGCGAATTTGGCGAAAGAAAAGTATGGTATCAAACTGATTTCAAAAAGAAGGCAGAGAAAATTAAAAAAGAGAAGAGAGAGAATCTTGATAATTTAGATGATACTTCTTATTATTCATCTGTCGAAAGTACAAGCACTTCATCTGTTGAAAATGCAAGCCCACAATCTTCGCCAATGCTTATGGGACGCTCTTCCGAAAGAAGAGCAAGGCAAGCAGTTGGCGCATCAGCTGCTGAAACTGGAATAATGGCTGACCAAGCTAATATCAACGAAGAATCAAAAGCAGAAGTAACCATCAGCGCATATAATTCAAATGCACCGTATTTCAAGGATTTCAGGAGCAAGAATGCTGATTTCTGGCAATTATACTATGCCAATAAAGAGAAATACGGAAATACAATCGGCTATTATATCGATATTGCGGAGCTACTTAGCGAAAGCAAAAACAATTCCGAAGCAGCTGAAATTATTACAAATATCTTGGAGCTAAGCGAGGAAAATCAAGAGTTCTTGAGAATTGTAGCATATAAATTGCAATATCTCGGCGAATTGGATTTAGCTATTAAATTACTTGAATACATTAAAGAAATTCGTCCGGAAGAACCGCAAAGCTATCGCGACCTCGCTATGGCGCTCAATGACAAGGGCGAATACCAACGCGCCTGCGACCTGCTTTACGAAATGGCTCTTATTAACTGGGATGGAAGATTCCACGGTTTAAATCTAACAGCAATCATCGAGATGAATGGTATAATTAGCAAGAATCCGAAGAAAGTCCAAACCGCAAAATATAATCCTGAGTTAATATTCCCTATGCCTCTGGATATGCGCGTTGTATTAAGATGGGATTTAGACAATACCGATATTGACTTATGGGTAACTGATCCAAATAAGGAAAAATGCTATTATGGTTACAAAGAAACTATCATCGGCGGTATGCTACCACAAGATCTTACTGGCGGATATGGTCCAGAAGAATTTATGCTGAAAAATGCTATCAAAGGAAAATACATCTTGGAATGCAATTATTTCGGTTCGAGAGCCGTCCAAATGACTGGCGGAGCAACTGTTTTCCTTGATTTATATACAAATTATGGCAAAGCAAACGAAACAAAAAGCACGATGATCCTACGCCTTAAAGAGAACAAAGAAACAGCTAAAATCGGTGTTTATGATTTTAAATAATAAGTATCGTATAAAAAGTAATCTATCAATAACAACTAGTAAATAATATGGAATTTTTAAAATTAGCAAAGCAAAGGTTTTCTGTTCGAGCCTTTAAAAATCAGCCAATAGAAGCTGAAAAGTTAAATAAAATATTAGAAGCTGGGAGGCTCGCCCCAACAGCAAAGAATGAACAGCCACAAAAGATATTCGTAGTGCAAAGCCCCGAAGCTCTTGAAAGATTAAAGAAATATACAGAGTGCCATTACGAAGCACCATGTATCTTAATCGTATGCTATGATGAAGAGATTTCTTGGTATCGGGATAGACCAGAGAGAGCAGCAATAGACCCGACTATCGTCTTGACTCACATGATGCTACAAGCTACGGAATTGGGAATTGGATCTGTGTGGGTTGGTTCTTGCGATTGCCCCGGCTTGATAAAAGAATTTAATTTCCCAGCGAATATTAAGCCTGTGGCACTGATGCCTTTGGGCTATGCCAGTGATGAATGCGAGCCAAGTCCGCGCCACGACATTCGCAGACCTTTGGAAGAGACAGTGGAGTTTTTGTAATTCTTATAATGATTTCATGAATATAATTCTTGTTTGAAATATAATTCTTGTTTAAAATACAATCATATTTGAATTACAACAAATTGTCATAATAAACACTGTCGCTTAATTTCTAACATAAAAAAAGACTGCCTATTTCTGGGCAGTCTTTTTTATTATTTGAACTGAAATAATAAGGATTATTATTTCTGATATTCAGTGAGAGGAGTTCGGACTCGCACCTGCACCGTTCTGTTGTAGAAACGTCCCTCAGGGAGTTCATTCGTATAGAGAGGAAGATCCTCACCCACACCATAAGAATTTAATTTACCATAGACTTTCGATGTTTTCGAATCAATTCCATCGCGAACAGCGTTGGAGCGTCTTTCTGATAATTTAAAGTTGTGATCTTCAAGACCTACAACGTCTGTATGACCAATTACTACAACTGATGAAGTTGGCTTCACGCGATCATAAACGTAATCTTTCATGATTCTGTTGTTGATTGGACCAGCTTCTGCTTTATCAAATGGGAAAAGGATTAAGTTATAAACTTCAAGAGTAGAATCCTTGTCAGAACCGATGATACGGTCAGCAGCTTTTACTTGTAATACAGGGATAGTAATTACGTCAGAGCGGCATTCATTTCCAGCATTTGAAGTAACGATTAACTGAGCTTTATAAGAAATTTGATCTTTTGGATATTCGAGGTCATCGTTCATCCAATCCCATTCTTTATTTGCTTGAGTAGTGCCAATATCGTCAATTTGCTTCCACATAACATCGTTTCTTTTGATTTCCACGCGACGCTTAGCTACGATACCATCTTCAATACCATTTTGGAGTGAGAAGTTCATAGTTTCAGGCTGTGGAAGAGTTCTTGTATCCACTTGGAATACAGGTTTCATTACTGACCAGTTGTCGCATAAGATTTCAACGCGTCTATTCTCTACGATACCCATTGGATCTTTTAAGTTAGATACAACGGCAGGTTTATCTCTGAATGATAATTTCATTCTGCTTTCGGAGATTCCCCAAATATCTCTTAAGTAGTTATAAACTTCAGTTGCTCTTGCTTTTGATAGACCAGCAGTTTTTTCTGCAGGAGTAGTTCCATCATTACAGCCCACAACTTCAATCTTAGCATCTGGATTGTTTCTTAATCTAAATCCATAAATATTTAGCATGTGATAATATTTATCAAGAGTTCCGCCTGGGATTGTAGAATCTGCGAAGTTATTAGTTTGTGCTTCGTTTTTGAACAATTTATATCTCTTTGGTATTGTAGAAGAACCTTCATCAAAGAATACATAGTTTAGCAAAGGATATAAGTCCCAAGTAAGTACTTCTTCCATTACCAAACCATTAAATTGAGATAGGTCTTTCTTAATACCTTCATATCTCTTGATATAATCCGCTTTTGCAATATTTGGAGTAATTACAGGTTTTTGACCGAGTGAGATTTTCACTAAAACTTCTTCAGAGAAAGCGCCTTGATTTTCTTTTTTGAAAGTCAAATCTGGTTTGTTAATTCTCTGAACTTTAGTAGCATTTCCGTATTTCGTATTTGAAGCGGAAATTTCAAGGTCTGTAAATGCATTATTATCTGATTCTTTACCGTAATCATCATTAGTTACGACAGTTTCCATTTCAATTTTTCCAATGGATACAGAATCAGTTTTTACACTGTTTGTTACTTTATTCTTTATAGTAATAAGGGCAGGAATATGCTCTTGAGTACATTCATCTACCACTTGAATTTTAACATTTACTGCTTTAAAGAAAGAAGGGACATAAGCCATAAAGAGATCTAAATCTCCTTGGTAGCCTTTAATATCTTTTCTTGTAGAAGAGAAATAAACGATGTCTCCGCTCGCTGGCAAAGTAATAAATAAATCATCATCTTTTGTGTTCAGAGGTTCGCCTAAGTTAACTGGCTTGCTCCAAGTTCTGCCGCCATCAGTAGTCTTCGCATAATAAAAAT
>CAZGXC010000008.1:4341-15421 GCA_964529535.1 uncultured Hyphomicrobiales bacterium
AATCTAATCCACCGATGTTCGGTTTATGAGCATCAGAAGAGAAGAAAAGAGTTTGATTATCTGCTCCGATAAATGGACCAGATTCTCTGCCCTTTGTATTTAGCTGAGTTAAGTTAACAGCAGGTTTCCATTCATCTGCATCATCATCATAATCACTAAACCAAATATCCATATCGTCATAAGTTCCTTTACCACTTGAGTTTGGACCTGGTCGAGTAGATACGAAATACAATCTTTTTTGGTCTGGTGAAATGGATGGTTGAGATTCCCAATATTTAGTATTGACATTTTGCCCTAAGTTAATTGGGGCGCTCCATTTGTCTCCTACTACTGTAGCTTTATAAATATCGCAATCGCCGAAACCATCGGGACGCATACAAGCAGTAAAATAGATAGATTGTCTATCTGCTGCAATGGAGGCAGTTCCTTCGTTAAATCGTGTGTTTACACTTCTATCGCCTAATTCAGTCGAAGGATCGAGATTCATAGGAGCGGCGAAATTAGTATCCATTCTCTCAGCTTTTGTAGAGAACCAAAAGTCATGAGATGGGTTTTTATCCCCATTAAGTTTGCTACCTTTTCTATCGCTTACGAAGTATAGAGTTCTGCCATCTGCTGAAACAGTTGGAGCATAATCTAATCCTGCAGTATTCACGATAGGGCCTAAATTGATTATTTTAATCCTTTTAGAATTTTCAATGACGTTTCTGTCATTAGCATTGTTTTCGGCTGCGCCGGCATCAATAGTAGCAGCCATAAGAAATGCACCGGTACTTGTCGTGCTAATGGATTCATTGCAATGCATAGCTGGAATACCAAAATACATTGCGCTGATCAGCACTAACACAAAAAGAGTAATTGCTTTACGCATATTCAACCCATTCTATAATATTTATTATTTAATTTAAAAATTGACTATATAACTAAATTCAAACTGCTCAAAATACAGTTTTATTATGTAATGCACAATTTGGAAACCTAATTTAATGGAAAAACTGGAAATAAACAAACTTTTTTTTCTTTTTGTTATGATTTTGCTTAATTATTAGCTTAAATAATTCACTTTTTACCTATTCCTAATAATTATTATCTCATTGAATAATAGAAGATATAAGTATTGTTTACTCTTAATTCCTAAGAAAAATCAGTATAAAAAATATTTATTAACATTCCTCCACTATTATTATTTTAAGTTCGTCATAGCTTAAAGAAGTAAATAATATTAATTCAACATTTATTTTAATCATTAAAAAAATAGGCTTAACAATGAAAGTATTAGTATCTGACGGCATTGAAAAGATTGGTGCCGATATGATGAAAAATGCTGGACTCGAAGTAATTGAACAAAAAATGAGTCCAGAGGAATTATTAGAAAAAATTGGCGAATTCGATGCTATCGTAGTTCGTTCCGCTACAAAAGTTACAAAAGAAGTAATTGACAAAGGCGCAAAGCTAAAAGCTATTGGTCGCGGCGGCGTTGGCTTAGATAATATCGACGTAGCTTATGCTAAGTCTAAGGGGATCCCTGTTCTTAATACTCCAGGCGCATCTTCAATATCAGTGGCAGAGCTTGCTTTATCTCACATGTTTGGTCTTAGCCGCTTCATCGGCACAAGCAACAGAGAAATGCGCGAAGGTTTGTGGCCAAAAAAAGAATATGCTAAGGGTATGGAATTAACTGGCAAGACTCTCGGTATCATCGCTCTTGGAAATATTGGTAAAGAAGTAGCTAAGAGAGCTATTGGTCTCGGAATGAAAGTTATCGCAACAGATCCATTCGTAAAAGAAACTGATCTTGACGTAAAACTTATGTCCCAAGATGAATTATTAAATCAAGCTGATATTATCACAATTCACGCTCCGCTAATCGACGGCAAAGCTGTTCTTACGAAAACTGAATTTGATAAAATGAAAGATGGCGTTATGGTTATCAACTGCGCTCGCGGTGGAGTAATCAAAGAAGCTGACCTATTGGCTGCCCTAAACAGCGGTAAAGTTCGCTATGCTGGTCTCGACGTATTCGAGAAAGAGCCACCAACAGAAGCTCAAAAAGAATTAATCAATCACCCAAGAGTATCCGTTACTCCTCACATTGGTGCTTCAACTGAAGAAGCTCAAGAGAGAGTAGGAGCAGAAATCGCTCAAAAAATCATTGATGCTCTTAAATAATAATATCGAATTTTCTATCTGAAATTCACTTATAGAATTAAAACTAAATAGCCGCCCCAAAATGGAGCGGCTATTATTTTTTTAACTTTTTCAACACAAAAACAAGGTCAATACAAAAACAACAACTGATTTCTATTATTAATTAATAGAAATCGTTATTATTGAGAAATTCGATAATCGATTAGCGAATTTCTTTATGAACCGTATGGCGACGCAAGAACGGGTTGTATTTTTTCAACTCAATACGCTCTGGCGTGTTTTGTTTATTTTTAGTTGTAGTATATCTTGAAGCTGGTTTCCCTTCTTTTTTTGCTTCTGTACACTCTAAAGTAATAATATTTCTTACTTCTTTCTTTGCCATTTTCTATATCTCCGAAAAACAGTTTATTTATTAGGACTACAAAAATACAGATTATTTCTGAAATAAAAAAATAATATTATTAATGAGGTAAATCTTCGCATCTTGTATATTGTCTATTGAATAAAAAAAAGCTGTTCGCCGATTGGCGAACAGCTGAAATTTATTACGCAACCTTTTTAGATTTAAGGTTGGAATTTTTCATTAAATATGCTCGAATCTTGCAGTGAAGAATCTTAATTGCTTTGGTTCGTAAACGAATTTCAAGCCTTTGATTTTTTCTTTGTGCTGGTATAATTTATATACTGCATCTGCTACTAAGTCCATGTGGCTATATGTATATACGCGACGTGGGATAGTTAAGCGAACTGTCTCTAATTTTGGTGCGTGGTTTTTGCCGGTGATTTTGTCTCTACCGCCAGAAACGATACCGCGTTCCATTGAGCGAACGCCAGATTCGATATATAATTCAGCTGCAAGTGCTTGAGCTGGGAATTCTTCTTGAGTTAAATGTGGACAGAATCTGCGTGCATCTAAAAATACTGCGTGTCCGCCTACTGGCTCTACGATTGGCACACCGTATTCTAATAATCTATCGCCGAGGTAGCGAACTTGCTTAACGCGGTGCTCGATATATTCGAATTGGCAAGACTCTTGCAAGCCGATTGCTAATGCTTCCATATCGCGACCAGCCATACCACCGTAAGATGGCATACCTTCATAAACTACTACTAATTCTTTTGCAGCAGAGAATAGGTCTTCGTCGTTCATGCAAAGGAAACCGCCGATATTTACGATACCGTCTTTTTTGCCACTCATTGTGCAACCATCAGAATAGCTGAACATTTCGCGAACGATGTCTTTGATTGAAGTGTTTTCGAAGCCTTTTTCTTGTTCTTTGATGTAATAAGCATTTTCTACGCAACGAGTTGCATCATAAAATACTTTAATTCCATATTTGTTAGTTAATTCGCGAACTTGGCGCATGTTTTCCATAGAAACTGGCTGACCACCTGCTAAGTTAACAGTAACTGCTAAGCATACGTAAGCGATGTTTTCTGCGCCTTTTTCTTTGATTAAATTCTCAAGTTTGTTCAGGTCAATGTTTCCTTTGAAAGCAACGTTGATAGAAGCATCGTGAGCTTCTTCGCGGATGATGTCAATAAAAATACCGCCATTGCGTTCTTGGTGGTATCTTGTAGTTGTGAAATACATGTTTCCTGGGACGTATTGTCCTTCTTTAATAGCTATTTGAGATAGTATGTTTTCTGCACCGCGACCTTGGTGAGTAGGAACGATGTATTTGAAACCGAACATATCTTGAACTGTATCTTGAAGGTGGAAGAAGTTTTTGCTACCTGCGTATGCTTCATCGCCCATCATCATACCAGCCCATTGGTGATCACTCATAGCGTTCGTGCCGCTATCAGTTAATAGATCGATATAAACGTCTTCAGACTTAAGTAGGAAAGTGTTAAAACCTGCTTCAGCCATTACTTTTTCTCTCTGCTCGCGAGAGATCATTTTTACTGTTTCAACGCATTTAATGCGGAATGGTTCTGCTGGATATCTGTTATCTAATGCCATTAAAAAAATCCTTATAAATTATTATTGAAATTTGAATTACTGATGATTATTTTGGCTTATTTGCCGATTAAATTTCTTGTTATACAATGAAAATTACAAGTCTACAAAATTAGGAAATTTAACGCATATTTCAAAGTCATTAATTAAATATTATTTGATTTACGTAATTTTAATTTAATATTATGCGATTATTGATGATATTGTATCAAATCTATATCTTTCCCCAGCCCTAAAGGACTGGGTTGATAGCCGATAGTTGTTGTTCATTATGCGCCCGCTATCATATTATTTAGGATTTCGTCGCTAATTATCTCGAGGCATTTATTGATTGCCTCTACTCGCGATGCTGGTAGAGAGCTTATCATAAAAGATTGATTCATCGATAGTGCCTGATTCGTTGCGATTACCTGCTTCTTGGTGTTGTCATAAAATTCAAAGCTGACGCTCACGACGATTTTCCTCTCTTTTTCTAAGCCCGATGAAGCCGTAGTGCTTAGCACTTCTTCTCGTATAGAATTGAGGACTATCGTTAGTTTGGAATCGGCTGGTTTCGTCTCGATAGTTAGCGAGTTATCCCGTCGGATTACTTCATTTACCTTGTTGAACAAATATTCTTTGTAGCTTGGGTCGCCATAATTGCTATTGTCTATTACGTTGCGGATTTGCACCGTTTTAATGTGTTCGGGGAGTGATCCACCGCGAAACGAGTAGCATCCAGAGAGCTGAAGAATACAAATCAGCAGGCAGAGAATTAAGTTATTTCGTTTATTTACCATTGCTTGAGAAATAGGCTTGAGAAATAGAATTTTATGTGAATTCAAATATACAACTTTCTTGCTTAATTATTGTCATAGAAAATTGTAAAATCAAATATTTTAGCTATTATTTCGTTTCTCATACATTGTTTTTAAATATAATTTCCCCAGAGAATTACGGTAGAAAAATTCGAGAGAAACTTACGATAGCAACTTACTATAGAGAATTACGATTAGAAAACCCGTTCAAATATTGCCAGAATTTATAGCAAACCAAATTGCTGCCGGAGAGGTCGTCCAGAGACCTGAATCCGTAGTGAAGGAATTGGTCGAAAACTCCTTCGATGCCGGAGCAGATACGATTATGGTAATCGTCAAGGATTCTGGGAAGAGTCTGATCCATATTATTGATAATGGAATGGGAATGGAAAGAGAAGACCTCGCGCTTGCTTGCCGTCGCCACGCCACGAGCAAAATCTACTCTAGCGAGGATTTAGAGGCGATTAATACCTTTGGCTTTCGCGGAGAGGCACTGGCATCGATTGCTTCAGTCTCCAATGTGGAAATCAGGACTTTACCAAAGGGCAAGGATCACGGTTGGCGATTGACTTCGGAGCCGATGAAAGATATTAAAATCGAGCCTTTTGCGATTGATAGCGGCACGCAGATATTCGTTAGAAATCTATTCTATAATATTCCTGTTCGGAAGAAATTCCTTAAAACTAACCTGACGGAATTTCGGTATATTTCCGAGACTATGCTGCGATTTGCTCTCTCGAAGCCGAATATTCGCTTTGTATTTTATGATGATGATACTTTGATTTTTGATGCGAAGCCAGCTCCACTCTTGCAGAGGATTAAGGAAGTAATCGGCGAATCCACCGCAAAATCCATTGTTCCTCTGCAATACGAGGAATCTGGGATTAAACTTTACGGATACATCGGATTGCCATCTATTGCCAAGCAAACTCGCGCAAATCAATATTTATTCCTTAATTCGCGCAGTATTCAAAGCAAATCTATTAGCTTCGCTGTTTTCTCGGCTTATGAGCATTTGCTCGAGAAAAGCAAGAATCCTTTTTATGTGCTAAACATTGAGTTGGATCCAAAGGATTACGACGTAAATGTGCATCCGCAGAAGCATGAAGTAAAATTCGAGGATGAGCGATTGATTCACAATTTGGTAAATCGAGCGGTGGTGCGCGCATTAGCAGAGAATAATATTATCCCCGATACTGCCCTCGATACAATTGATTCGATTTCTCCATTCCAGAGAGTAACCGTTGAGAATGAGGATGCCGAGAGAGAGACATTGCTTGTGAATAAAATGACGGGGGAAATTATTGATAGGAATAGCAATGCTCCTAATAATTACTCTAGTAACTACTCCAATAACTATTCCAGCAACTATTCAAATAACAATTATAGTGCGGGAAATAGTGCTTACAGACATCAATACGCTAGCTCCAAACCGCTAAACTTCGACATTAATATTTTTAAGCATAATTTTGAGCAAAATAATACTGAACAAAATAATTTTGATAATATTACTGATTCCAATTACTTAAGCAATGAAGGCGCAAGAAATGAATTTATTAATCCAAGAAATGAATTCATTAATCAAGATACAAAATCTCATTTTGAGTTGCTAAAAAAAATCAGTTCTGAAGAATTACAGCTGAAATTCTTGCAAATCCATAACAAGTATATAATATTGGAAGTTCCGAGTGGGATATTGCTTTTCGATCAGCACGCAGCTCACGAGAGAGTGCTATACGAAAGAGTATTAAAGAAGGTCGGCAGAGAGTTCGCAACCTCTCAAGAATTGCTTTTCTCTCAAACGATTCAGCTTGATAAATCAGAAATAATAATATTAAATGAGATACAAGATGAATTGAAGCGTTTGGGGTATAATTATGAAATAAATGGCGATAATATCGAGATTTTTAGTATTCCATTGGACGACGCATATAATTTCAATTCAATTTCCATAAAAGAAATTCTCGATCAATATTCAGCAGAGCAAAAAATTCGATTTACCGATAAAAGAGATTACCTCGCGGCATCAATCGCATGCAAAGCTGCTATCAAAACAGGGAAATCAATGAGCAAGGAAGAGACCCTACATCTAATAAATGATTTACTAAAGTGCGATATGCCATATTGCTGTCCACATGGCAGACCCATCATTATTGAAATGAGCCTTTATCGACTCGATAAGCTATTCGGAAGAGTGATTTAAAATAACTACCATCATAAATATCTCCCATCATAAATATAAATTAAGTGATTAATTATGTGCCTGATTAAGCGATTGATATTATTTTTCCGTATATTTGTATTCTAAATACTTGGTTTTCTATAAATGAAAAAGAACAATTTTATTAATGAAAAAGAATAAGAATTATATAAATAGATTCGGGAAAAAGGAAAAGTGGACTAAATTCACAGCTAAAGATTCTGCGAGTTTATTCGACTTCCTTCAGTCTGCGATGCCAGAAAAGAGCCGCACAGCTATTAAGGAACTATTGGCAAATAAGCAGGTAAAAGTAAATGAAAATATGGAATCGCATTTCAATTTTGAAGTAAAAGCTGGCGATTCTATTGCTATCTCAAATATTAAAGCACCGCGTGAAATTCCGTTAAAAGGACTAAAAATCATCTACGAAGACCTCGATATAATTGTAATTTACAAAGATAAGGGTTTGCTATCCGTTTCCACAAACAAGGAAAACGAAAAGACAGCTTTCCATATCCTGAGCAATTATATTAAGCAAGCAGATCCAAAGAATCAAATTTTTATTGTCCATAGATTAGACAGAGAAACCTCTGGGCTGATGCTATTTGCGAAAAGCATGGAAGTAAAATCATTCCTACAAACAGATTGGAAAGAAACCGTAATGGATAGGCGATATTATGTAGCCGTCGAAGGCGAAGTCCGCAAAGATCATGGAGTAGTGCATTCGTGGCTAACGGAAAACAAGAATTTCCAAGTATTTTCATCCGATTATCCAAATGGCGGACAGGAAGCTATCACTCATTACAAGGTGTTGCGCAGAAATCCAGATTACTCTCTTTTAGAGGTGCGCCTTGAAACAGGACGCAAGAATCAAATTCGTGTTCACATGCAGGATCTCGGTCATCCAGTGGTCGGCGATAAGAAGTATGGTGCTACTCACAGCCCAATTAACCGCTTGGCTCTGCACGCTTTCTTGCTAGCATTCAAGCATCCTAAGACAAAGGAAGTTATCAAATTCGATACTCCAATTCCAGATGAATTTAATAAGCTTTTCAAGAAAAGCGATACAGTCGTTCAGAATGAGTCATAATTGACATTTTGATAATAAAGAATATAAATATAAACAAAGGCTTCCCATCATTTTACGATAGGAAGCCTTTGTTATATTGTGATGTTATTATTTACAGAATAATAATAATTACAGAATGATATTATTTAATCTTTACCAAAATTTTCTTTCTTAGCTTTCCAGCAATCATATCGCTAATTTTATCAGGCAATTGATCGAGTGTTATTTCCTCATAATATTCATCTGTTAGCTTTATTTTATAATCATTTGCTAATTTTTCCCAAAGTTCGATGCGCTTTGGCATTTTGGTCTCAGCTGCTGCTATTCCAACCAAACGAACGCCACGGATAATGAACGGCATAATAGATGTATCGAGCTTCACGGAGCCAATCATTCCGCAATTAGTAACTACGCCACCGTCTGCAGTAGCTTTTAAAATATAAGATAAAGCAGAGCCGCCGACTGTATCGAAAGCAGCTGACCATTTTTTGGAAAGTAATCCTTTGCTCGGCACATCTTCAAATTCATTAATATTGATTATCTCGTCTGCTCCAAGTGATTTTAATCTATCCACTTCGCTTTCTTTGCGAGTAGAAGCAATGGTTTGGTAACCAAGTTTGTGCAGAATTTGCAGAGCCGAAGACCCCACGGCACCCGTTGCTCCGGTGATCAATACTTTGCCATCGGCTGGGGTGATTCCCGCATTAATAATCTCGCTTACGCCAATTGAAGCAGTGAAAGCAGAAGTGCCCAGAATCATAGTTTCTTTTAGGGTTAGGTTGCTTGGTTTCTTTACAACCCAATCCGCTGGGGCATAAATATACTCTCCAAAACCACCACTTGTATTCATACCTAAATCATATCCCGTAACGATTACTTCCTCGCCAGCAGTGAATTTTGGGGAGTTCGATTCAACAACTATTCCAGCTGCATCAATCCCTGGGATATGTGGGTATTGCTTAGTTATTCCTTTGTTCCCACTTGCCGAGAGTGCATCTTTGTAATTCAAAGAAGAATAATGCACTTGCACCAGCACATCATACTTTTTTAAGAAATCGAATGGCATTTCCTTAATGCTTCTTAGCATTGGGACTTCGGCACTATTTGCCACTGTATTTTCTTCTACGAGCATAGCTCTAAATTTCTGGATATTTTCTGCTTTATTTTCCATGTTTTTTTCCAATTAAAATTGAGTTATTAATATTTTATAAAATTACCAAATTCTTTTAAGTCATTATTTTGTTAATATAAATATAAGTCGTATTTTTGAAGACGGTAATTGTGGCAACATTACTTGTCTGAATTTGATAACAATAGTTGTCAACGATAAAGCAAAGAATCTATTTGAAAAAGACTTTTACAAATAGTAAATTTAGCAAAAAAACAATTTATATACTGTTATTTAAATAATTAAGGATATATTAAAAATGGCTTTAAAATTTATAAGCGCTGAAGAAGCAGCGTCGCATATTAACAACGATGATATTGTCGGCTTTAGTGGTTTTACTGCTGCCGGAGCACCAAAAGTAATCCCTGGTGCAATCGCAAGAAAAGCAACAGCTTTGCACGCAGAAGGCAAAGAATATAAAATAGGTATGATTACCGGAGCATCTACCGGAGATTCTTTGGACGGAGAATTAGCTCGCGCAGAGGCTATTAAATTTCGCACTCCATACCAATCTACTCCTGATCTTCGCAAAGCAATTAATAGCAACAAAGCTCTGTATTTCGATCAACACTTATCTCACGTTGCTCAAAATCTAAGATATGGCTTCTATGGTAAAGTAAAATGGGCTATTATCGAAGCTGCTGACGTAACAGAAGATGGCGAAATCGTCTTGACTACAGGCGTAGGCATTTCTCCTACAATCGCAGAGCAAGCCGAGGGATTATTCATCGAATTGAATGCTTATCATTCTAAGAATTTAAGAGGCATTCACGATATTTTTAAGCCATTAGATCCACCATACAGAAGAGAATTTGGCGTTTATAAAGCATCGGATAGAATTGGCTCAACTGTTCTTAAAGTAGATCCTGCAAAAATTATTGGCATCGTAGAAACGAATCACCCTGATGAAGTGGGCGCATTCACTGAAAGCGATGAAGTAACTAAAACTATCGGAAGAAATGTAGCTAACTTCTTAGTAGGAGAATTAAAAGCTGGTAGAATACCAAAAGAATTCTTACCACTTCAATCTGGCGTGGGCAATATTGCAAATGCTGTGCTTGGAGCTTTGGATGAAGCAGCTGATATTCCTCCATTTGAAATGTACACAGAAGTTATCCAAGATTCAGTAATCGATTTAATGAAATCTGGTAAATGTAAATTCGCAAGTGGTTGCTCGCTCACATTATCTTCTCCTGCTTTGAATGAAATGTATAGCAATATGGATTTCTTCCATCCGAAATTAGTATTAAGACCACAGGAAGTTACAAATCACCCAGAAATCGCAAGAAGAATCGGTATTATCGCTATGAATACGGCATTAGAGGCTGATTTATTCGGTAACGTAAACTCTACTCACGTTCTCGGCAGAAAAATGATGAATGGTATCGGCGGTTCTGGCGATTTCGCTCGCAACGCATATATGTCAATATTCACTTGCCCATCAGTAGCTAAAAATGGTGCTATCAGTGCTATTGTGCCAATGGTTTCTCACCTTGACCACAGCGAGCATTCAGTAAGCGTATTGATTACAGAGCAGGGCATCGCTGATTTACGCGGCAAAGCTCCAATCGAAAAAGCAAATTTAATTATTGATAATTGCGTTCATCCAGATTATAAAGAGCAATTAAGAGAATACTTGAAGATGGGCGGCAATGCTCAGACTCCGCACACTCTTTCTGCTGCTTTCGGAATGCATATTCAATTTGAAAAAACTGGCGATATGAGAAATATAAAT
>CAZGXC010000008.1:15431-40778 GCA_964529535.1 uncultured Hyphomicrobiales bacterium
GGAAAGAATACGTGAAATAAGCATTTCGCTTAATAACAAAATTTGAAATTCAAAATAATAATTTGAAATTAAAAAATTTATAATCTGTCCTAAAACAATCAACCGCCTCGGTAATCCGGGGCGGTTGATTTATTTTTATAAAGATTGAGATATAAATAACAATTACTAAAAGATAAGGGCTCAAACATTATCTGCGTACAGCATCTATCTTTCTAGGATCAGAAAAACGCTTGTCCGTTAAAAAGCTCTCATCAGTCAAAGTTTTCAAGAATGCTTTTAGTGATGCTAATTCTTCTTGGGATAAGTTGAGGCGACGCATCAGGGTATCTTTCATCGCATAATCTACCCCACCCATATTATAATGAATCAAAACATCATCGAGAGTTGCTAAATATCCGCCATGCATATATGGAGCAGTCTTTTCTATATTTCTCAATGTCGGAGTGATAAATGCCCCGCGATGTTCGCGCTTTCCTGTGATATTGAAACGCCCTTTATCAAAGTATTCTGTATTAACGCCAGTATTATGTGGTTTCAGATCAGTAAAGAATATACCTGAATGGCAGACGGAGCAGCGCGTCTTTTCGCTAAAAAACAGATTCATTCCGGCGATTTCTTGCTCGTTCATCGCATTCTTATTTCCGTTTATATATTGATCATAGCGCGAATTGCCAGAAATCATAGTTCTCACAAAAGTGGCAATTGCTTGAGCCATCAAGTAAGCGGAGATTTTGGTATTTGCGCCAAATGCTTTTTTGAATAATTCGGGATACAATTCCGTGTTTTCTAATCTTTTTATTAATTCATTAGTATCAGATGCGAAAATACTTTTCAAGAATAAACTGCGGTATGCGTTATTCTCGATTGCTTTTGCTCTGCCGTCCCAGCAATATTTATCTCGATATGCAGCATTAACCAAAGTCATATTATTCCGAGTTTCGGGGAAATTAGCATACCCGCGAGCAATCATCAAATTATTGCTAAACGCAGCTTCCTGCTGCATACAGTGCGAGCAAGACGGGAAACTTGTATCCTTTACGAGCAATGGCTCATAGAATAGATACCGCCCAAGCTCCGCTTTTTCCTTAGAATAAGGGTTATTAGCAGGGAAATATGGTTCTGGAAAGTGCTTCGGAACACTTAAATATTCAGTCTCTACGCTTTCATACTTATTGGAAGTATTTTGCGAACAAGAAGTGAAGAACAAGCCCAAAGCAATTATTGCTATTATTTTATACATAATTATTCTCTTTTTTATAAAAAATACATTATCATAGATATTAGTATACAATAGACACCAAAATTAAGAAAAATATTCAAATTTAAATAATATATTATTTAAATTCTTATTTTAACGAATTATTTATTTCATAAATTCACGTATTTGTTCCGTTTTGTTGTGCAAAATTTCGTTAGCAAAACTTTTGTGTTGTGAATAGAACAATAATTTACTATTTTTGTAATCTATTTTTTAATACTAATTCCTATGACAATAATGGAAAGAACAATGCTGAAATCAAAGATTCATCGGGCTACTATTACCGAGGCGAATCTTAACTACGAAGGCAGTTTCACAATAGATTTAGATATTTTAGAGGAAGCTGGCATACTACCATACGAGAAAGTCGCCGTTGTTAATATTAATAATGGCGAAAGAATGGAGACATATACTATCCCCGGAGAGCGTGGGAAAAAGGAATTTTGCCTAAATGGTGCTGCTGCTCGCAAGGGAGCTCCCGGAGATTTAGTAATTGCTATGACTTATGCTAATTACTCCGAGGAAGAACTAAAATCTTACAAACCGACTATAATTTTACTTGATGGAGAGAATAACATTAAATCAATCAAATGATGAACAATGTTATTTATATTTGTAATATTATTAACACTGTTTAATACAGGTAATGCTATGAACCAAGATATTATCAGGCATCAAGCCTTGGCTGGCACTTTTTATCCTGCTGATAAAGGAGAATTGCAGCAGATGATTAACGCATTTATAGGCGAAGCCAATCCCAATATTTCAGCAATTAGAGATATTAGAGGAATCGTCGCCCCGCATGCTGGATATATTTTCAGCGGAGCTACGGCAGCATATCCCTATAAAGCAATTCAAAATGAAAAATATGATTTAGCAATTATTATTGCTCCATCTCATCAAAAATACTTCAATGGAGTTTCTGTTTATAATGGTGATTATTACGAGACTCCACTCGGAAAAATCAAAGTAGATAAGGATTTTGCGGCTTTATTACCCGATAATCAATCAATTGTATTATCGGATTTAGCACATCAATATCCAGCGGGAAACACCGATAAAGCAGAGCATTCATTGGAAGTTCAATTACCATTTTTGCAGACAGTTCAACCAAATTTGCCGATTGTCCCGATAATCATTGGCTCGCAAGATTTCGCAACAAATCACAGGCTTGTTCGCGCTATCTACGAAGCGATTAAAAAGAGTAACAAGCGTGTATTGCTAATAGCTTCTTCAGATCTTTCGCATTTTCATAATGAATCCACAGCCAAGACGCTTGATTTAAGCGTCGTTAATAGCTTTGATGCTTATGACTACTTCAAATTAGAGCTTAATTGTTTAGCGGGAGAGTGGGAGGCTTGCGGAGCAGCCCCAATCTCTGTGCTTATGCAAGTATGCGAACTTTTAGGTTCAGATAAAGCGGTTTCTCTTCATCAATCGACCTCAGCAGATACAAAATTCATCAAAGGCGATAAATCCAGAGTTGTGGGCTATTTCGGTGGGGTTGTGGGAAACGAAATATTAGCAGAGGCAAAGCATTCTGAGTTATTACCAGAATTTACAGAATTGGACAGGAAAAACATTCTGGCTCTTGCTCGCCAAAGCGTAGAAAACAATATTAATAAGAGTTCTGGAAAGGATATTGAATTAGGTAGCGTGTTTAATTCTGAATTTCCGGCTTTCGTAACAATCAACAAGAGAGATAGCAGCGGAGAATATGACTTGCGTGCATGTATGGGGCATATCATTGGTTCGCAAGATTTGAAAAATGAAATTGTTTCCACTGCTACGATGGCAGCAACAGAGGATTATAGATTTGGTCTAATTTTGCCGAATGAACTTTCAGAATTAAAGTATGATGTTACAGTTCTATCAAGATTTAAGAAAATACTTGATTTTAATCAAATTCAAATCGGAAAGCATGGAATATATATCCGCCGAGGAAGAAATTCAGGCTTATTCCTACCACAAGTAGCAACAGAAAATCATTGGAATTTAACCCAGTATTTGCAAAATATATGCTTCAAGGCTCAACTTCCTGCCAATGCATATTTAGACCCTGATGCTGAAATTTATATCTTTGAGGCGGTGATAGTTGAAGAATAATACAAATAATAGTATAAAAAATAATGACGATGCAAATAATCCCATTAATGATTTAAATGATCTAAGTGATTATTATGTCGATGGTTTACGTCTTGAAATAGACCAGCCAATTATTCGAGAGATTGGTCGATTAGCAGATAAGTATGGTTTTCGGGTTTATATTATCGGTGGCTATGTCCGAGATTATATTTTGGGACGTCCGCTCAATGATTTTGACTTTACCGTAGAGGGCGATTGCTTACAATTTGCAGAAATAGTAGCTCGCCATTATCGTAGCAACCCAATATTATTCAAACGATTCCGCACTGCGATGGTGCCAATTGGTGAATTTAAATGCGAGTTCGTAGGCACGCGCAAAGAGTCATACATCCCCGAATCTCGTAATCCAATTGTAAGCGAAGGCTCATTGTATGATGATATAAAACGCCGCGATTTTACAATCAACACACTCGCCGCAGATATTAATGAAAGCAATTTCGGGAAAGTAATAGATGTATTTAATGGCATCGAAGATATAAAGAAGCAAAGGATAATCACACCTTTGGATCCTGAAATTACTTTTTCCGATGATCCTTTGCGAATAATGCGCGCAGCACGCTTTGCTTCCCAACTTGGTTTCCTTATAGAGGAGAATTTAATAGAAGCCGCACGCAATATTTCAGAGAGAATTAATATTATTTCTATCGAAAGAATTAGCGATGAATTTATGAAAATCATCGCATCGAAAAAGCCGAGCATCGGAATCAATATTTTAGATAATATGGGGATTTTAGAGAGAATTTTCCCGGAAATATCACGGCTTAAAGGCACGAATAAAGTAGTCGTTGATGGTCGAGAATACAATCATAAAGATGTTTATTATCATACACTTAAAGTCCTCGATAAAGTTGCAGAGAAAAGCGATAATATATGGTTACGCTTTGCCGCTTTACTTCACGATATAGCTAAGCCAAAGACTAAATCATTTATTGATGGAGTAGGTTGGAGCTTTCACGGACACGAGGAAGTGGGAGCGCGCTGGGTGAAAAGTATTTTCAAACGCCTGAAATTACCATTCGAGCATATCGAGTATGTAGAAAAATTGGTTAGATTGCATCAGCGACCTATGGCTTTAGTGGATAATGATATCAGCGATTCAGCAATTCGACGCTTAGCTTTCAATGCTGGGGAAGCCCTTGACGATCTTTTTACTTTATGCAGGGCTGATATTACCACAAATAATCCAGCATTTTCAGAAAAGTATTTCAATAATTATGAGATAGTTCGCCAGAAAGTAATTGATGTTCAAGAAAAGGATAAACTGCGAGAATTTCAATCGCCAGTGCGAGGAGAGGAAATTATGGAGCTTTGCCAAATTCCACCGTCGCGCCTCGTGGGGATAATAAAAACTGCTATCGAAGAAGCTATTCTTGATGGCATTATTCCAAATGATTACGATGCTGCGAAGCAATACTTCCTTGAGAATAAAGATACTTGGATTGAAAATTATAATTAATTCTTTTCTCATAATGTTTGTCATTCATTAGCAAATATTGTATTTTTGCAAATCTTATATTATTATCATATTTTTAAGGAAAAGTATCATGATGAAAAAAATCACTAAATCAATCCTTTTGGCACTAATCGCAGTATCAACAATCTCATGTTCTAAAGATCCGGTAAATCCAGATCCAACCCCTTCAAATCCATCAGAGTTGAAAGACTTCACTACTCTTCCCTTTAAAGAGTTCTACTCAGATGCTGCCGATGAAGTCATCCAGATGATGCCAGTTATTTTAGGGCAATTAGATAAAGGTGTGTTTGCTGAGATCCCCACATTAAATAACATTATGGGGCTTTCAATAAAAAAAACATATAATGGCAAAAGTGGTAATTCCGCAAACTCATTCATATATGCATCCCAAGGAGAAAAGTTTTATGTAAATGAAGCTTTCTTCAAATCTTCTTTTGATAACTTTACTATTGATTTAGACACAACTACCTCAGATATAGAAACTTCAATAAAAACTATTTTAACGACGCTTCCAGCGGGGTATTATAAAATTGCGGATGCAGCAGAAAAAGAATGGGAATTAGCCAATCTTGATCTCTCAAAAATGAATGTTCCCTTCCTATCGGGCACAGCAATCCATAAAATATCTACAATTGATACATCTATAAAGATTGATTTCAATTCCCAAACAATATCAGCATCAACTTATAAATATACCATAGAATCAGACGCTAATCTTTTTAAAAAGATCAACATTACTATTGAAAACACTATAACTATCAATAAAAATCTTGGTGTCATGCAGCAATGTATGAAGCTAACTCGCCTCAAAGTTGCAGGCAAAGATATTCTTGATGAGTTGAATGTTCATTCTCTTAATTTTAGAATAATAAAGAAATAGTAATATAATCTACAATTACATACAAAAACGGCGAGCCTCTTTGGAGACTCGCCGTTCTTGTGTTCCGGAATTGGAGTTTCGGATTTATTTTATAATATTAATATTCTTAGTAACTGTATAGTTTCCATTTGAAATATTCAAGAAATACACGCCCATCGGCATATTCTCTGCATTTAAATAGAACTCATAAGTTCCGCTTACTTGATATAAATCTTCAGCGATTACGCTAACTAAATTACCCAATTCATTGTATAATTTAATGCTTACTTTGCCATCATTTGGAGTAACATACTGAATCAAAGTATTTGATACCACTGGGTTTGGAGTTACTTTTACGCCAATAGTAGTATTAGCTACTTCATTCTCGTTTTCTACTGATGATTTTTTATAAACTGCATTTACTGGGTCATAATTTGCCCAATCAGCATCCCATCTGTGAGTAATATCAGTAGAGAAAGCACCGCGGTAAGCTACTTTTTCGAAGAATGTATCTTTTAATTTCTCTGGTGCGAAGCTTGCAGTTGCTGCGAAAGCTGCATCTTTTACTGGAGCTAAATTCAATGTATTGTACTGATTTTCAGCTGGGTACATGTTTGTCAATTTTGCATAATTTGCGATGTTGCCTGATTGATTGATAAATTCATTACCAAATTCTGGTTTCTTTAACCAATCTGCTGTTACTTTTTCTGTAGCTTTTGTTTTGCTACCGAAATAGAAGAATTTATTATCTTTTATTCCAATGAAAGTATTGAATTGAACTTGAGCTAAATCGTCACCAAATGCTTTTACTGTATTATCATTTGTCATTTCTAAGCCAGCTGGCCAGCCGATGAATAATGAATTATATAAAGATAATCTTGAATTTCTTCTGATTTGTGCTGCAGCTAAGTATTTAGCATTATAATCTGTTCCTGCTGCGTTAGTGATGTCTCTAACTGGACCAATACAAGTAATATTGCTGAATATTGGTGAAGTATATGGCTGGTTTTCAGTAGCATTAGCGTCGTTGTCTGATTCAAATGATTCTGAGTTAGATTGATCTGCGATTTTTGGGAATCTGTAAGTTAAGCCAAATTGCACTTTGCCTCTGTAGCCGTTATCTGAATCGAAATCATCATCAATACCATTGAAAGCTATTATGTTTTTGCAATTTACTGTGCCGCCGAACCATTCAAAGCTGTCGTCGCCGCTGTATGATACCTGCACGTTATTGATAACAGTTCTGCTACCAACGCCGCCCATTGTTAAGCCATTTAATTCGTTATCTGGAGATTCTGCGATACCTGCAAATTCAATACGCACGTATTCTAAAACGCCTGTGGAATCGTCATCTTTTGTAACGCCATTCCATTGTCCATACCAACCATTTTTCTTAGAAGTTGCAGCATCTGCGATTCCGCCTTCTACAGCTGCTTCGATTAAGTTAGTTGAAGCGCAACCCATTAATAGCACGCCACCCCAATCGCCACGATCTCTGTTGCCTTCTGAATATGGGCTTGTGAAGACGATTGGTTGTTTTGCTGTGCCTTTTGCATATATTTTACCGCCACGATTGATTACAAGAGCTGAAACTGCTTGATCATCACCGAATACTACTGTGCCGGGTTGAATTCTTAACACGCCACCATCTTGCACGAAAACTACGCCTTTTAATTGGTAGATTTTTGAGCTTGAAAGTGTGATTGTGCTAGTTATATCTCCTGTTAAGGTAGAATCTGCTTTTGCTGCTGGAGGAACGATTATGTGAATCGGTCCAACTACGCTTGATACTTCTGGCTTGCCTTGAAGCTGCATTTTCACGTAAAGATTATCCTTTACTGGGAATACTGTAGCTATCTTGCCTGCTGCTTCTGTTTTGCTTTTGGCAACATCTTTGAATGTATTGCCTGCTTTGCCCACTTGAAGTTTATTCCAAGTTGTAGCATTTGCTGTTTCTGCCCAGAAGAACTCGAAAGTACTTTCGAATGTTCTGTTGCCTTTTGTATCAAGGGTATCCCAAGATATTATTGAGGTTAGACCTCTTCTGATTTTTTGCTCCGCTTTTGGAGACGTTAGCTTTACATCTGTGATTCCTTGGGCATTAACTAATCCGAAGCCGCTTAAGAAAAATACAGTAAGTAAAAGAAATTTTTTCATAATTAAACCTATGATTATATTTTAAAAATTATTGAATTCTATACCCTAAACTTAGCGAGAAGCCTCTACCGCGGATGTTGCTGGAAACTGTCTTTCCGTTTTGTTCCCAAGTAGTGTTCTCGTTTAAAATGTCTTTTGCTACAAATTTTAGGTCAAGTTTCTCGAATAGTTTTTGAGAAATTGAAAGATCAATTACGTTTCTTGGTAATTCATATACGTGAGGATTATCAAAGCTATATCTTTGAATATCAGCTACTTGGATGATTCTTTTGCCGAATGTATTATAGCTTAAATTAAATGTGGTGCCCCAATCGATGTTTGAATAATATAAACCTAAGTTGATAGTATATGGAGATTGTCCCCACATTTTGCGCTTATCAATTTTAGATACTTGCTTTACTTCGATTTCGGAATTGATTAAGGCTAAGTTCATATTGAACATAAAGTTATCTAAATATGGACTAATGAAGCCTAATCCTTTTCTTAATTCAAATTCCACTCCGTAATTGAATGCTTTGCCTTCGGCGTTTGTAAATGTCTTCTTGAAGTTGCTGCTTGTAGGGATAATAGTTTCCTCGATTGCATCTGTGAATTGCTTATAAAAGCCTGATACTGAAACTACTTCGCCCGGTGCTGTGAACCATTCCCAACGTATATCGAAGTTCTGGATTAATGCGCGCACTAAGTCTGGATTTCCTGATACGTCGCCTTGGAATTGGAAATCATAGAATGTAAATGGAGCATATTCGCGGAGAGATGGTCTCGTTAGGGTTTGGCTTGCTGCCATTCTTAAATTCATATTATTATTTATTTCATAATTTAAATTTAATGCTGGCAAGAAATCAAGTGTATTTCTATCTACGAATACTGAATCTGAATTATTATGTCCGATTGGATAATAGCTCTTTAAGTTTTGATTTGATTTCTCTAAGCGCACTCCAGCTATTGCTCTGAATTTGTTTCTGCCTATCATAAATGGCACGTCGCCCATGAAATATCCAGCGAATAAGCCTTCTTTTGCTCTGTAAGAATCTGTTGGCTTAGTTTCTTCGGAATATCCCAATCTCTCGCGAGTGAAGTTCTTTGAATCAAATAACTGGTCTGGGCTTTGAGTGAAAGCGTGTGTGTAGAAATCTTGGTCGCCTTCGTTCTTCATTACGTATCCATAATCTGCATCGTAATAATAAGGCATCGCAAAGCTATTCTTAACAATTGTGAATGAACGAACCAAGAAATCTCTATCTTTTGCTTCGTATAATCCACCAAGTTTTAATTTTACATTTTCTATTGGTAAAGTGTAATCAAGTGCTGCATTATAAGCATTCTCGTTTAGGTTAGAGAAGAATCTGCCTGCCTGATAACCATTACCGTTCATATCATATATATCTACTCTATATGGCTCTTTGTCGTCGTTGCGTGAATAGCGCACTCTGCGGAAATCTGGCTCGTTGCGTTTAGAGAATGAATATCCAGCTTTCCAGCTAACAGTTGAGTTAAGGAAGTCTGTCAAGCTATGTTCGCCACCGAGCTGAGAAGCAAATAATGTCTTCTGCACGAATTGATAACCATATTGAATAATGTCGTTTTGCTCTTTATATCCGCGAATGATAGTAGTTTCGTCGTCAGAAGAGTTATTATAAGTATTCTTTAAGCTGATTGAATTATGCGCGCCCAAATTAAAAGCTATATTGAATAATGCTCCTAAATTAGTAGAGAATGTCATTTGCTCGCCGGCACCATAATAGTTGAAATTAACGCCGTCGCCCTGCAAACGTCCTCTTTGTAAGTTGTTCAATGAATAACCATTGCCATACATTGCGGAAGCCATTACGCCTATATCATAATTATCATCTAAGCTGAAAATATCTGTGTAAGACAAAGCGAAGTTGCCATTTGGTCTGCCGCCAAGCGTATCGCGTTGCCATTGTTTGCTATTGAATGCACTGCTTACCGATAGCCATTCATTTTGAGCTACCTTCAGTTTGTCTTCGTTTTGTGTGCGCAAGCTGTTGGCTAATTGTTTAAATTCTATTGGGCTGGAAGGAACGACGCCGGGGATAGCGCGTGTGCCATCATCGAAGCCAAGCCAATCGCGAGAACCCCCACGAGTGGTAATGAATTTATCTTGGAACATTAGATTATCTGCCATTGATGCGCCTGTGCTTAGCTTTAAGCTAAAGCCTTGGGGGAAGTCGATTGTATTTAATTGAACCAATCCGCCTGCGAAGTTGCCCGGCAAATCTGGTGTAAATGATTTTGCTACATTTGCATTTTCTAAAAATTCAGAAGGGAACATATCGAAAGCAAAGGCTTTCTTGTCTGGCTCTGTTGTAGCGAGAGAAGATCCATTCAAAGTAGTATTGCTATATCTTTCGCTTACACCGCGAACATAAACGAATTTATCATTCACGAGGGTAATTCCTGATACTCTTTTGAGGGCTTGCCCTGCATCTGAATCGGGAGTCTTCTTGATTTCCTCTGCTGAAATAGCGTCGGATAGTTGGATTGCATTCTTGCGCATTGCGAGCAAGGCTGCTTGATTATCCAAAATGCGCTCTGCCGTTACGACGACTTCTTCGCTCATCGTAGCTTCTGGCTCGAGAACTAAATCGCCAAGGCTGACATTAGCATTTACAATGCTAACATCTGCGATGTTTTTATCGCTATATCCAATATAGCTGATTTTTATAGAATAAGTATTTGGCGAAAGATCCTTGATTTTGAAGCTGCCCTTCATATCCGTCATTGCGCCCTTTTGCGTGCCGACTACTTGAACAGTCGATCCGCGTAATAAATCCCCCGTCTCTTTGTCTATCACTCTACCAGAGAGCTGATATTTTGTTTGAGCGGGCAAATTGCTGAATGAGATAGCTAATCCAATTATTATTAGCATTATCTTATTTACAGTCATTATAAAATCTCCAATTTATATAAACACAAAAATTATTTCTTATCCAAAAAGTGCCACTTCAAAAGCGTTACTTTTACAGAATACAAAATTCGCATTTTAGATTGAAGAGAGAATAAATATTAAGTTAAGTTTTCGTGAAGTTGGAAACATGCGTTTAGGATAAGGAAATAATATTATTAACAATAAACCAAGCCTCCTATTGATACTTCGTCTGTTCAATAGGAGGCTTTAATATTATTCAAAATATCAAAAAGATTCAAAATACAAAAATCAATCCAACTTCAAATCTTGTGGATTAGCCACCGGCAGAATAATTGTGAATGTAGAGCCTTCGCCCTTTTGACTGCTTACTCGGAGTTCGCCTTTGTGTAGCAAAACTATATGCTTTACAATAGAAAGCCCCAGACCCGTCCCGCCGACCTTTCTCGATCTGGATTTATCAATTACGTAAAATCTCTCGAATATCCTGTTTAATTCCTCTTTGGTCATTCCAATTCCGCTATCAGAAATATCGATTTTTACGCACTCTTTTGTGTTGTAAATAATTGGTTTAATCTTAATTTTAATGCTACCGAGGTCAGTATATTTTATCGCATTATCAATTAAGTTAATAAACATCTGCTCTAATTTGAATGGATCTGCTTCAATTATCGGAGTGGTTTCGTCAATTTTTACTTTTATTCTAATATTTTTATCAATTACTTTTTGCTGGAAAATTGGCAAAACATTATTAAGGAAAAGATCTAACTTTACGTTGTCATATACCAATTCTGTGTTATCCGCTTCTAAATTTGATAGGACTAGCAGATCATTTACAATGTTAATTAATCTATCGCTATGGCGATGGATAATCTCTAAATAATGTAACTGCTCTGGGCTGGCATCATCTTCCATCGTCTCGACGAAACCTTTGATAGCCGTCAGCGGGGTGCGGAGTTCGTGAGAAACATTTACGATTAAATCTTTCTTTATCTGGGCTAATTCTTTAATATCAGAAATATCGTGAAGAATCACAACGTAATATTCCTTGCTCGAAAGATAGTTTACGCTCGACAGGTAATGCTTCTCTCCGAAGCATATTTCCATGTTCTTATTCCCTTTGGATTCGCGCAATGTCTTGAAGAAATTAATAAACTCAGGATCTTGGACTACTTCCCAGAAGTATTTACCATGAGTATTCTTCATGTTTACTATTAGCTCGAATGCATCATTGACGATAATGATTTTACCGCTATCATCTACTACGATTAAGCCTTCGTGCAAAGTCTTTATTAATCCATCGAGTTTTTCTTTCTCATCATTAAGCTGATAGAACAGGGATTTAATATGCTCTGTCATATAGTTGAAGCTATCGGATAGATCTTTCATTTCACCCTTGTTTTTCAGCTCAACTTTTACGTCGAAATCACCAGATGCTACTTTTCGTGAAGCATCTACGAGTTTATTGAGTGGATTCGTAATATGCTTTGAAAAGAAAATCACGAATAGCAATGCTGCAAAAAACACAAGTATCGTGATTTGAATGATCTTTTTTTTCAGGTCGAGGATTAAGTCATTTACATAGCTTGAATACAAACTCGAGCGAATAATGATCATAGGGAAGCCATTATTCCTTGCTGCCATTGCTACGTATAGCATATCATCAGCTACTGTTTTGCTATGACGATATGAAACTCCATCACGAGAGTTCATTGCTTCATTTACCTCTGGTCGGCTACTATGATTTTCCATAGTATCGGGGTTGGCTTTTGAATCGGCAATTACTTTCCCAGTTGAATCAATTATCGATATTCGACTATTCAAATGCTTGGAAAAATCCTTAATCAATGAATCAATAGAATTGATTTTGTCCTCTTTCAAGTATGGCACGAGAAGAGAATTAATCATCTGGTTATTGCTTTTTAGGTCATTAACTAAATAATTCATATAATGCTCTCGGATAGAATCGAAAGAGAACATTAAAATCAGGACAGCCATTAATAAAATAATAGCTAAATACCCAGACAAAATTTTAGTAAAAATACTGCGCATCGGTTTGGTCAATTGTTTATAACTCTTCTACTTTATAACCGATGCCGCGAATATTCTTCACATATTTGCTTGCATCGCCAAGTTTTTCTCTTAAATTCTTAATATGCACATCAACTGTTCTATCGAGGACGCCTTTTTCCTGCAATCCGAGATAATCCAAGATTTGATCTCTCGAATATACCCAGCCTTTCCTTTCGGAAAGCAGCCTTAGGATCTTAAATTCAGTGGATGTCAGCTCTACTTTTTTTCCGCTAACGTAAGTCTCATATTTTTGTAAATCTAATTCAATAACATCAGCAACTTTCAGAGTCTTAGTCTTTTGAGTGCCGTCGTCTCTGCGAAGGACAGCTTTGACTCTCGCTGTTAATTCTCTTGGTGAAAATGGCTTAGTGATATAATCATCTGCTCCCAGCTCCAATCCAAGCACCTTATCCATTTCGTCGCCTTTCGCAGTCAGAATAATTACGGGGACGTTTGCGAATTTCTCGCTTTTTCGGAGAGATTTACAAATATCCATCCCATCAGCATCAGGAAGCATTAAATCAAGGATAATTAGGTCTGGAATCTCTGTGCTTAGGTATCTCATAAATGAAGTGCCATCGAGGAAATCTCGCACTTTGAATCCGGACTTTTTTAGGTTCAAAGCCACCAATTCCAAAATATCTGGCTCATCATCTACGACTGCTATTGTTTTTGCTATTGCCTGCATAGAAGCATTATTTTCTGCCATTTTTTTTAGATTTAAACTCATAATTTTTTCAACAATAATATGAATGATAACTTGGTCATTCAAAATTACGAATTTTTTGTCTTACAATCTTAACAATTCAGCTAATTTAACTAAATATACTTTATATCTTAACATAATATTAACCGTAAACAATAATACTCGCTTTCGCTTGATTTTTTTCATTCAAATATCAGCAAAATATTTTTTGGCATATAGATTGAAATAGTGGGGGTATAATTGAAGAATAAATTTTGTAAAAAATACTTGGAATGCTGTAATGAAAAGCGATACAATGAAATATATGAATAATAGAAACATCATCAATAAGGCTAATTGCATAATATTCGCCACCATTATGATGGCTATTTTTATGCAATCCTGCGGAAGCATCCAAAGCCCAAAGGGAAATCGGATCAAGCAAAACACAAGCCCCGCAAAGCCAGTCGCCAGCAAAGTGCAAGCGAAGCAAAGCAATAATCCGCAAGAATCATCGGTTAGCGAAATTGAGAATTTCATTAATAACGTAAAAAGCAATGAAAACAATAAGCTCGATAAAAAGAATAATGCTAATAAAAACAGCACTACCACAAGCGCGGTAGCAAAAGCAAAAAATTCCGATACACCGGCGACTTCTGGCGGAAAAGACCTCAGCGAGGCGCGCATTCCTACAATTCGTGAGCAAATGCATAGTTTAGCGAAAGACCAAGTATCTATCAAGCAAGATGTGAATTTACTCCAAGATGATTTAAGCGATATTAAGCAATCGCTTAGACAGATCCAAACTGCCGTAGCTGTGCAGCAAAGCCAGCCGGATAGATATCCAGATAGAGGCGATGGACAAAAAGCAAAAGTAAATAATCAAATATCAGCAAATCATAGCTACAATAATAATAATAATAGTAATAATAGCGGGAGAAATATTAGCGAGAGAATCAGCAGCGATGAAGATAGCGAATACGAAAGCAACTTAGGTGCTTCTAACTATAATGATCATAATAACGACTATAATAATTCTGCGGCAGTTGAATCTGATGAAGTCGTAGAAAAACAAAGATCCACTAAACCTGTTCAAGCGAAAGTTGCACCGAAACCAGCTCCAGTAACAATTAAGAAAAATCCTGCTCCTGCAAAAATAAAGAAAATTGCTCAAAATGAACCAGTAAAGCCAAAAGCTCCAGTAGCCAAAAAAGAAGCAAATAACTTCAATGCGGCTACAAAAATCACTCCTCAGGAAAGTGCTTCTACTGAAGAAACCGTAAGCACTGCGCTCAATTCATTCAAAAGACAGGATTATAAAACTGCTATCAATGAATTAAATAAAATAATGGCAAAGCAAACAGATGCTACTTCTCAAGCTACTTGTAGCTATTGGATTGGCGAATCTTATTTCAGAATGGGGAATTATTCCAGCGCCCTAAGGTTCTTCGATAAGACTTTATCAATCGCCGTAAATACAAAAAAAGAAGAAGCAAAAATAATGACTGCTGAATGCCAAGTAAGACTTGGGAACACAAAGGAAGCAAAGCTATGCTTCCAGCAATTCATAAATGCTTATCCGAAAAGCAGATACTTGCCAAGAGCAAAGAAATTCCTACAACAATTATAATTAGTATCGAGCAAGAACAAAGTGAAATCTTTCATCAATATCGTGAAAGATATTACTACGATTCTTAGTCTCATATTATAAAAAGATTTACTCAAATAAAACACTTTTCGTTTTTATTCGTTTAATACCAAGCCTGCTATTAGCTCTTCGTAAATATTTTTAGCAGGCTTTTATTTTTTTTATGACTTATTATTTATTATTATGTTTCGAAAGCACAAATTTCGCTAAACATAATGTAATGATAATATTCATTTTAATAACTAATTATATCGGATACTAAATTGGAAAATAGATTAAAAGTATTATTCGTAGGCGACGTAGTGGGTCCATCAGGACTTGAGATTTTGCAAAGCGAACTCCCCAAAATTAAGAATAAATACAATGTGGATTTCACCATCGTAAATGGTGAAAATTCAGCGAATGGTCGCGGAATTACAGAAGATGAAGCAAAGATAATTTACGAAGCCGGAGCTAACGTAATCACCACTGGAAACCACGTGTGGGATAATTGGAGAAGCAAGCCTTTGCTCGCAAATGATGCGAACATGATTAGACCGCTAAACTATCCGCAGGGGAATGTAGGCAAAGGATTCCTATTCTATCAATTAGGAGACGTGAAAATAGCGGTTCTGCAACTTCAAGGCAGAACATTTATGCAAACTATCGACTGCCCATTTAAAGCAGCAGAATTTGCCCTAAAACACTTTGAAGACAAAACAAATATCATTATCGTTGATTTCCATGCTGACGCCACTGCCGAGAAAGTATCAATGGCTTGGTTCCTTGATGGTAAGGTAAGCGCACTTGTTGGCACGCATACTCATATCCCAACAGCTGATGCCGTAATTATGCCACGAGGCACGGCGTATATTACAGACGTCGGGATGACTGGACCATTTGATTCAGTAGTAGGATTAAGAAAAGATGTAGCTCTGAAAAGGTTTTTGCTACAAACTGCGCATAAATACGAGAATGCGGAGAACGATAATAAACTTTGTGGCGTGTATATCGAAATTGACAAGGCTACAGGACAAGCATATAAAATTGAACAGATTATCAGCCCAAAATTCGAGAATGAAGTGGGAACAATGGAATAACAAGAATTTGCCACAAGGCTTATTCCTCGTATCTCTCTTTCCAGATTGATGAAAGTTTTTCTTTTATTGCTTTTTCTCTTCCCAAATCAACGGGATTATAATACGCTCGCGGCGGCGTATCCACCGGGAAGTAATCTTCTTTTACGAAGTGCTGCGGGAAATCGTGAGGATATTTATATGATTTACCATAGCCCTCTTTTTTCATATAGCTTGTGGGGGCGTTCCGCAAATGTAGCGGCACCGTTGTATCAATCCCTGCGGCAATATCGCTCTTTGCTGCGTTAATCGCAATATAGGAGGCATTGGATTTTGGCGCAGTCGCTAAATACGTAACTCCTTGCGCTAAATTCAGACTCGCCTCTGGCATTCCGATTATCTCTACTGCTCGGAAAATATTCACTGCCATAATCAGCGCTAATGGGTCGGCATTGCCAATATCTTCACTTGCGAAGATGACCATCCTTCGAGCAATAAACTTGGGGTCTTCGCCTGCATCGAGCATTTTAGCGAGCCAGAGCAAAGCGGCATCGGGGTCGCTTCCGCGCATAGATTTAATAAAAGCTGAAATTGTGTCGTAATGTCCCTCGCCCTTTTTATCATACTTTGCTGTTCGCTGTTGGAGAGCTGTTTCGAGCATTTCCTCGTTAATTATCAGACGTTTTTCTTCATCAGAATTCTTATCTTCATTAGAATTATTTTCTTCATCAAAATTTCCATACATATTAACGACTAAGTCAATGGCATTCAGCACGGAGCGGGCATCTCCTCCCGACAATTTATAAAGATATTCCCGAATTTCCGGAGCAATCTCTATTTTCATTTCCGCGAGTATCTTATCATTTTGTAAGATTTTATCAATCAATTCATCAATATCATCAAAATTTAGCTCGCTTAGCTTATATATTTGGCAACGCGAAATAAGCGCGGCATTTACTTCAAAGGAAGGATTCTCCGTAGTCGCCCCGACTAAAGTGATAATCCCACGCTCTACTGCGTGCAGCAGGGCATCTTGCTGATTTTTATTAAATCTATGGATCTCATCGATAAATAGCAGGGTTTGATCGCCAGCCATTCTGCGCTTATCGGCTTCTTGCAGAATTGCGCGCACTTCCTTCACTCCGCTCTCTACGGCGGAAAGTCTATGGAAGCGATATTCCCCAGTTTCGGCAATGATTTGCGCCAAAGTCGTCTTCCCCACTCCGGGAGGTCCCCATAAAATCATTGATGGGAATTTCCGCTGTATGAAGAACTTCCGCAGGGGTTTATTCTCGCCGAGCAGGTGCTTTTGCCCGACTACGTCTTCTATATTCTTTGGTCTGACCCTCGCAGCCAGAGGAATGTTCATCTTATCTTCAAAGAGAGTATCCATTGTTTTAATATCTATATTTCAGCTTATGTTATTGATAATTCAGCAAATTACATATTAAGCTAGTATGCCTAATCTTATATAAACGTTCTACAAAACTAATGATTATATATTTTTTTTATATTTATTTTATAAAAAACTGAAAATATATTTGGATAATCGGTTTTATTTTACTAATTTTGCAACAATAAGAGAATGGAGCGTAATAAATGGTGATTTGGGAGTCGTTCTCAGATCCTTAATATAAGACAAAGTCTTACATCCTCTTATCGATATTCTTACATTAAATACAGAATTAGACTTATTTATTAATTCAAAAATATGCCGTAATTTTGTAGTCGTAAAGTGAGACGTAAAAATTCTCAAATAGCAAATTGAAAAATTGATTATGTATTGTAAGTCCGGGACATATATTTGTTTTCTCAAGCAGTAAAATTTTCATAGATTCCCTCATGCGTTTGTTGTGCCGGACTTTTTTTTAAAAATAATTTTCATAAAATAGATACCTCAAAAGTTAAACTCAGCGAAATAATCGCTGAGTTTTTTTATTTTTAAGGAAAATTGATTTATATTTGCAGTTTACGATTGATGTTTTCAATTTTATTATATTATCATTTACTCTTTCAAAAAATAGTATGAAAAAAATATTTATTCTTTTAATGTGTTTATTAGCTTTCGCTAATGCATCTGCGCAAAATGACGTGCAAAACGAACTATCGAAATTAAAGTCTCGCTTTCCTGAAAAATACAAAGAAATTCAGGAGACAGCGAATAAAGCCACAACTCCGGAGGAACGCGATGCTCTCGATTTCTTGATGGCATATTCCCCGCTAAGTGATTTAGCGGATTATTCCACCGATTTTATTTTCGAGAATGCGAAGCAAGCTCTGCGCTCCCGCACGGAATTGCCATGGGGAAACCTCGTTAATAACACACTATTTAAGCACTTCGTTTTGCCTCCGCGTATCAATAATGAAAATCTCGACTCCTTCCGCATATTAATGTATGAGGAATTGCGCGACAGAGTAAAAGGTTTATCTATGTATGATGCTGCTTTGGAAGTGAATCACTGGTGCCACGAAAGAGTAACTTACCAAGCCTCCGATGGCAGAACCAGCTCTCCGCTCTCCACTATTCGATATTCATTTGGTCGTTGTGGCGAGGAATCCACGCTACTTGTAGCGGCGCTTCGCACTGTGGGCATTCCTGCTCGTCAGGTCTATACTCCGAGATGGGCGCATACGGACGATAATCATGCTTGGGTGGAGGTCTGGGTGAATGGTAAATGGTATTTTATGGGTGCTTGCGAACCTTCTCCAGAGCTTAATATGGGCTGGTTTGCTGTGCCATCTACCCGAACAATGTTCGTCAATACACGCGTTTTTGGTAAATACGCAAATAGCCAAAGCGAGCCAGTAATCGTTAGTTCGGATAAATATTCTGAATTGAACTTAATCTCTAACTATACCAAAACTAAAAATATTAATGTTCGAGTGCTGGATCACCTCGGCAAAGCAATTAGCAACGCAAAAGTAGATATACAATTATATAATTACTCTGAATTTTTCACTCTGGCTAAATTGAATACTGATGAAGCAGGGCAAACCAATTTCAAAACAGGATTGGGAGATTTAGTAATATGGGCATCGCAAGGCGATAAATATGCGTTCGCAAAAGTTGGCAGAAATGACTCAAATATTCTTCTTACAATCCCACAAAAGCCCAATTACAAAAGCATTGATATGAACATCACGCCACCAGACGAAGGCGAACCAGTAAAAGTAGAAGCTAAAAATATAGCACTGAACGAAAGACGTTTGCAATACGAGGATTCTATGCGCAACGAATATATGAAAACGTTCCTCGATAGCGCAACTGCAATTCAAACATTGGCAGATAATGGGATTTCAGATAATTATCATTACTCTGACTACCTAATACGCAGCTACGGAAATTGGAGAGAAATACTTCGATACATAGTAGAAGCGGAAAAGCTACACCCTTGCAATAATGCTATTCATCAACTTCTATCAGTAATTAGCGAGAAAGATTTGCGCGATACTCGTTCCTATATTCTTCTCGGACATCTGAACGCTGGCTTGGCTCTCAAAAATCATAATTACGATGAGGAAATCTGGAAAAATTATATTTTAAATGGAAGAATCGCAAATGAAAATATGATCGATTGGAGAAACATAAATGACGCAATCAATCAAAAAATAGGCAATTCTGTCCAAACAATAGTGCAGTTTATTAACAATGAAATCAGCATCGATAACATTGGAAATATGCATTCGCGCGCACCGCTCACACCGTTGGGAGTTCTAAATCTGAAAGCAGCCGACAACTTCTCCCGAGATATATTATTTGTTGCTCTTTGCCGTTATCGCGGTATTCCCGCACGATTAAACACAGGCACTTCTATTCCGCAATATTATTCAAATGATGGAAATTCTAAGGAAGGAACTTGGATTGATGTAGATTTTAATAAAGCAAAAGAAAGTTCTAATAATATTGATGATTCTAAAAATAAAGACAAAGCAAAAGAAAGTTCTAAATACGGCACTGTCAGCTTCATTAACAAGTCGAAATTTGAGCCGAAATACTATTCAAATTTCACGATTAGAAGATTCGAAAATGGTGGCTATCATACCATTGATTTTGATGATATTATGCCACTTAGCCAAATGGCAAAAAAAATGGAAGTCCCAGCAGGAAAATATATGCTAATGACGGGAAATAGAAAGCAATACGGAGAGGTCTTGGCGAAAATATCATACTTCGATGTTCGCCCAGAACAAAACACCAAGGTTGCAATCAAGGTGAGGGATATTCCAAAAGATGCAAATCCTTGGACTATACTCAATACCAAGAACTACAGCATTGAATTAATGAATGATGCCAAAGAAATCACCTTAGATAAAGCGATAAATGGGAAAGCATTTATCCTAGCGATTATTGAACCAGACAAAGAACCAACTAAGCATTTCTTAGCAGACTTGAAAATATTGCAGCAGCACTCTGAGACTAAAAACCTGCCGCTAATATTCTTAATTGAGAAAAGTTCTCAACTGCCAAGCAATACGATTAAATTGCTTCAAAATACTCCATCTGCTATTATTGCATTTGATGCGAATAGAAACATCTTGAATAAAATGGAAGACTTGAAGCGAGAGAAATTAGATAAAGATTTGCCAATCGTCATCTATGGTAAAGCAAACGGCGAGCTGTTTTATTTCAACAAAGGTTATAAAATAGGTATTATTGATGAAATCATTAGAATAATAAAGTAATTAATTACAAAATAAAAAGCCTCTTACAGAGGCTTTTTATTTATAAATCTAAAAGAAATCATCGTCTGAATCATCGAAGTAATCCGAACTTGTATCTTCCCTATTACGAATTTTACCGCTATACTTTGATCTGGCATTTCTGTCTCTTCGGAACATTTCTCTTATTCCGTCGCCTGTTTTAGCGAATCTTATTGTGTTGTTGATAGAAAGCGAGATAGCTACTTGCTCTACGTCGTGATCAGTTCCTATGTAGGTAAATGTCCATCTTTCTAACTTTAATTTTTCAATCATCATCTTAATATCTCTGCCTGAATATTCTCTTGATGCGTTTTCAGCGCCATCTGTTAAAATTGTTACTAATACGTTATAATTCTTTTTTCCTTCTAAAAAGCGTTTTAATTTGCTTACGCTAAATCCAATTGCATCATATAATGGCGTAGAGGCTTCGGGTTGATACTTATGATAATCGATTTGCTTTAGTTTCCTTGCTGGATCGACAAAATGTATTAATTTTTGCCCCAAGCTATTAAATGAGACTAGTGAAATCAAATGCTCTTGCTCCGGAAATCGCCTTTCTATTCCGCGAATAGTCTGCACCAATTCATTGAACCCACTAATAATGGTTCCCTTTATCGATTCCATAGAACCGCTTTCATCTAATATTATCAGGTTATGCACCTGATGTTTTCTGTTGTTCTTATCCATGACTACCCTTTAATATTTTGTTAGAAATTATATTACTGAATGCAAAATTACGATTTGTAAACGACACGATTTGGCACTTCATAATAAAATGGAAATTTATTTTATGCACATTCTTTTATTATGTGTCAAATTCTTATTAATTTTGTATTCGTTATTCAATGACACTAAAATATTAATGATCCAGCAAATTAAAATAGCTCCTTCTCTTCTTTCGGCAAATTTTGCCAATTTAGAAGCAGATATTAGGCAATGCGAAAATGGTGGCAGCGATATGCTCCACGTTGATGTAATGGACGGGCATTTCGTGCCAAATATTACAATTGGTGCTCCGGTAGTCAAATCTATTCGGAAGGTAACTGATCAGACGCTTGATTGCCATTTGATGATTAGCGAGCCAGAGAAATATATTGATGATTTCGCAGATGCGGGCGCAGATATGATCTCTGTTCACGCAGAAGGGCAGAAGCATCTCCATAGAGTGATTTCGCAAATTAAAGCTCGGAACATCAAAGCAGGAGTGGTGCTTAATCCAGCTACTCCATTAGAATATGCTTACGAAATCATAGAGTTTTGCGATTTTATTCTTTTGATGTCAGTTAATCCTGGATTCGGCGGGCAGAGCTTTATCCCATCATTCTATCGCAGATGCGAAGCTATTGCGAATCACCTCTCCAAGCACAGCATTAATACTGTGGAGATACAGGTGGACGGCGGAGTGAAATTCGACAATGCGAAAGAAATCGTAGCAGCTGGTGCGAATATCCTCGTATGTGGCAGTGGGATTTTCTCCGGAAATATTGCAGAGAATATTCAGCAACTTCGGAAATCTGCTCAGAAATAATTAAAAGCATATATTTTTATAATATTTAAATAATATTATAATTGATGTATCGTCTCTTAATAAACAAAACAAAAACATAATAAATAACATTTCTTTTTAATTAAAATTATTGGAGATAAATAATGGCAGTTGAAGGTTTTAATCCATTTGAAATGGCTCAACAGCAATTTGATGCAATCGCAGAAAAATTAAATTTAGACACAGCAACTCGCGAGTTGTTAAGAAACCCAGATCGCGAATTCTCTTTTAACATCCCAGTTAAAATGGATGATGGATCTTACAAAATTTTCCGTGGCTTCCGCGTTCAGCACAATGATGCTCGTGGACCATATAAAGGCGGTATCCGTTTCCATCCAAATGAAACTCTTGATACAGTTCGCGCTTTATCAATGTGGATGACTTGGAAAACAGCAGTAGTGGATATTCCATTAGGCGGCGGTAAGGGTGGAGTAGTTTGCGATCCTCGCGAATTATCAGACAGAGAACAAGAGCAAGTATGCCGCGGATGGGTTCGCAAAATTTACAAATATTTAGGACCAACTCAAGATATTCCAGCGCCAGACGTTATGACTAACGGACAGCACATGATCTGGATGCTTGATGAATACGAAAAATTAACTGGTACATTAGCTCCTGGATTTATCACTGGAAAACCTCTCGGTGCTGGTGGTTCACTCGGAAGAACTGAAGCTACTGGATACGGCGTAATCTATTGCTTACGCGAAGCATTAAAAGAAAAAGGAATGGACATTAAGGCAACTACTGCTGCTCTTCAAGGATTCGGCAACGTAGCTCAATATGCCCTTGACCAATTCACTCAATTAGGCGGTAAAGTAATTGCTGTTTCTTGCTGGGATAACACAGACAAGAAAGCTTATACTTTCAAAAAAGCTGCTGGTTGCGGTTTCGCTGAATTGAAATCTATGGTTGATAAATTTGGAACAATCGACAAAGATAAAGCAAAAGCTGCTGGATACGAAATCCTACCTGGCGACGCTTGGATCGAACAAGAAGTCGATGTGTTAATCCCTGCTGCTCTTGAAAACCAAGTAAATGCTCAGACTGCTCCAAAGATCAGCTCAGCTGTTAAGATCCTTTGCGAAGCTGCAAATGGTCCTACTACTCCTGAAGCAGATGAAATCTTGAAATCAAAAGGTATCTTCTTAATTCCTGATTTCTTAGCTAATGCTGGTGGCGTTACTTGTTCTTACTTCGAGCAAGTTCAATGCAACATGAACTACTTCTGGCCAAAAGACGAAGTTCTTGAGAAATTAGACTATAAGATGACTACTGCTTACAAAGCTGTATCTCAAATGGCTCAAGATAAGAAAGTCTATATGCGCGACGCTGCTTACTTAATCTCTATCGAGAGAGTAGTAAACGCTAGCAAATTAAGAGGCTGGATATAATATTTTTGTAATTACAATTAGTAATTACAAATCCTTAAATAAAGAAACTCCCTCTGCTTGCTTATGCCGGCAGAGGGAGTTTTCTATTAATAATAAATCAACTTTTTTTGTCTTATCTTGTTCTTCTATTTTTTAGCAATATTTGCTTTGTTTTGTTTCCACCTAAGGTAATTCATTCTAAAAATATATAGTAATGAATACACCAGAATCAGAATGCCCGTGTTCAGTAATTGAGCTGATGCGAAAGTCATATCATTGCCAAATTGAGTAATGATTTGGTATGATTGCACAAATGGCACCATCGGAATCAAATGCGCAAGGTATTGCATTGCCTCCGGTATCTGCGCCCAGGGCCAGGCATATCCCGTTAGCATAAAGAATGGATAGGATGTAAAGGCTAATACCACAAAGACCGATAGCTTGTCCTTAAAGAACGTTCCTACAAGCATCCCAAACACTAAGCAAGACATCATTCCAAGCTCCGTAATCAGCAGAAGCTCAGCGTTTATATTGGCGATTTGATAAAATGGAGCAATAATAGCCAGAATAACCAAGCACGCAAAAGTAAGTATACTTAAATACAAAATAGAATTTGCTATAATAATACTTGAGTAATACCTCGTAGAGTTAATCAGCTCTAAACGCTTTTTAATATC
Organism: uncultured Hyphomicrobiales bacterium; assembly: GCA_964529535.1. GTDB lineage: Bacteria > Bacteroidota > Ignavibacteria > Kapaibacteriales > UBA2268 > CALLXS01. The sequence continues at coordinate 39,970 of CAZGXC010000008.1, forward strand.
GTATTCCTTGGCTTGAACTGCTGCACCACCAATAAACATTATTTGCGACAATACTAACACTATAATTGCCGGCAAAAGCATATCGCCGTATGTTAGATATGGATTGCTCAAATACTGCACCTCGAATTTTATCGGTTGCGCAATGGATTGATCTGCAAACACTGGCACACCCTTCTTTGCCGTGAAGGAAGCAGCAATTTTAGCCCCGAATGCCGAACTCAAATAATAAGCAGGGATACCGATATCACTCGTAACGAGTAATCTACCAGCTGGCAATATCAGATTGACATTCGTGGATTTACCCCTCTTAATATTAGTGCTAAAATCCTTTGGAATGATTACTATTCCCTGGCTGCGATTGTATGCTAAATCATCTTCAATTTGAGAATAATTATTGATTTTATGGCTTATGTAAATGTTTTGGCTAGCACCTATATCGCGCATTAATTGTCGGGATAGAGGAGAATTATCATAATCTAAATATGAGATATTGACTTTTTCCTCTGCCTTGTCCATATAAAACGCACCATAAATAAAAGGATATACCATCGGTGCCACTGCAAAAATCAATAATAGACTTTTATCTGTGAATGTTTTTAGAGCTTCGCGCTTTATTAATTTAAGAATATCTTTAATATAATTCATTAGACTGCAAACGCTCCTTTTCTTTTAGAGAGTTCCTTCTTATTGAAGTAATTATGGATCACCAAGAGAAGAACTGCGCTTCCCCAAAGCACCGTGCCGATAATAAACAAAGGCATTATGCCGAGTTCAGTCGTGCGCCCATAAAGGAACATTGGGAAAAATCC
>CAZGXC010000009.1:0-36131 GCA_964529535.1 uncultured Hyphomicrobiales bacterium
GGAATTTAGAAACCAAGGGATATTTTATGAAGCGCTAACTAATCAGATTTTAGATGATTTGCGTGAGTTATGCCAACCAAAGATGATGGAAATCACGACAGAATGGACTGTTCGCGGTGGTATTCATTCCACAGTTGTCGCTAAATACGAGAAAGAGTAATATGCTGACAAAAGTGTCGAAAGAGTTTATTTGGGAAATGAGTCATAGATTGCCGTTTCACAAAGGGGCGTGCAAGAATATTCACGGGCATTCCTACAAATTGAGGATAGACCTAATTGGCGAACCAGATGCCGACGGAATCCTCGTTGATTTTTATGATATTGATAGGATTATCAGTCCTATCGTTGGCGAGTTTGATCACGCTTTTCTTGTGGATAAAGATGACGAGGTGATTCTTAATTTCCTGCGCGAAAATTCCTTCAAGCATAAGGTTTTGCCGTATCATTCCACTTCCGAGAATATTATTAAGTATATTGCTGAATTAGCAATTCCAGAATTTAAAGTATTTGCAAATATTCGCAGTATGGCGGTGCGCCTTTACGAAACAGCAGATGCTTTTGCGGAAATCACTTTTGATATTTAAGGGTGAGAGCTAAAGATTAACCCCTGTTCGGGAAAATATCCATAGCCGAGGCGAGTTCTTTTGCTAAGTTCGCAGTGAGCTTGAATCTATCGAATGATTGAGTGTAGTTTTTGTCTGGAATAGGCAATAAATCCTTTTTCCATAATCCATAGAATTTAGCGATTGCTTCCTTTATTGCTTGGACATCTTTCGGCTGTGTGCAAATAGCCGCTTTGGTGTCTATCGCAAGTTTTTTCATTGTGCTATCTGGCAAACAAGCGAGTATCGGTTTATTTGCTCCGAAGTATTCATATAATTTCCCGGGGGAGCGCACAGTATCATTGAGCATTAACCACAGGACATCTGATAGCATCAACTTTTCAATGGTATCAGCATGCGACAAATATCCGAATTGCTCCACGTTATTTTCCAATTTATATTTCTTAATATACTTCTGATGCCCTGGACGCATTAGCCCGATGAAGTTTGCTTTGACTTTCTTAGCAGCTTCTGGGTTTTCAGCAATGAATAGGGATAGAGCTTTTAGGAAATACTTTGGATTGCGATTATCTTGAAATAATCCAGAATGAGTAATCGTGAAGTAATTCTTATCCGGCTTAAGATGACGGAATGGTTCGAAGTCCGCTTCGTCATATCCATGGGGAATGATTGTAATATCGTCGTGCCCGACGAGAGAATACCTCTGGAGTAGTAATTCTTTTGTCCGTCTATCTGTTACGATTGCCTTTTTGGCATAGGTTAGGATTTCTGTTTCCAGCCCAACGCTATACATTTTATGGAAAGGAGTAGCGAAAAAATGGAAAGGATTATCAATCCAAACATCTCTATAATCTACGATAAAAGGAATGCCAAATTCTTTGGATAATTGCCGCGCCACGAGGAAGTCCGTAAATGGAGGAGCCGTCGCAAATATCACATCAATTTGATGCTCTTGGAGAATCTTCCTGCCGAGTTCGAGAGCGGGCTTTTTCCATCGGATTTTGCTATCGGGTTGATATATTGTCTGGATAATTGCACGTCCTATCCTCTGGACTGTGTAAGAGCGGAATTTAGAGATTTTGCGATTGTTTACGATTTCTTTTTTACCAGCTGCGGAGCCTTTTTCTGTTCTATATACTTCTACCTTTTCTGGATCGATTTCATTAAGCAAAGTTTCATCATAGGCGAAAAAAGACCTTGGCGATGATGTAAGCACTATTGGCTGCCAATCGTATTCGGGCAGATACTTGGAGAATTTTAAGGTTCTCTGCACTCCGCTAAGTCCCATAGGAGGGAAATAATAAGCAATTATTAAGACTTTCTTGTCTGGCAATTCAGCTCTATGATATAGTTAATAATGTAATTGAGTTATTAATGAGTAATGACAATTTGCATAAATATTAAAGACTCTACTTCTACTATTCCAAAATAAAACAGCTTACAAAAATATGAATTTAATATTGTTCTACAAAAATTAATTATCCACCGTCAAACCGACAGCCGTATAACTATATAATAATCAGATAGTTGTCGTGATCTAAAACTCTTGCAAAATATATACAGTATATCCTGTTTCCTTGCTTCCGCCGAGGATAATTGTAAATAATTTCCCTTCCACGATTTTAATTTCGTCTGCTTTCAATAATAATTCATTCTTATCTGCATCATAGAAATAGAAGCTGTAGCTTCGGGCTCTTGGCTCCGTGCGATATGGAGAAAGCTCCTTGTATCCCATATTGATAGCAATTGTATCTCCTGCTTTTTTGCTTGTAGCAATCGTGAGCTTATTGATACCGGGGGCAGCATTCAGAAGGCGGAACTTTGTTTGAGTGCCCGTCATATCGGGATGATTATCCGTTTTGAGGTTGATTATCTCGTAGTTATCCTTATTTCCCGTCGCCACGAGTATATCTCGCTGATTATCAGAGGAAGTAAATGTATGATTTTTCCCATTAATCTCTAAGTTGTTTTCTCCTATTGGAGCAACAGACGATAGAGATGTCATATATGGAACTTTAGCATTTTTGAAGATATTGCTGAACGACAATTGAGCAATGGGCGATCCATAAATTAGATTTACAAATCGGAAAAACTGCTCGGGTTTAACTTCTTCCGCAGGGGCTGATGATTGGCTATCTTCAATAATATAAAGGCTTTCCTTGCCTGAAGTATTCTTGTGGATAATAACTAAGTAGCTCTTGCCTGCCTCAAATTTATAGCTTGTGCTGCTAATTAAATGCGCTGGGGAAGTATTTGAGAACAATGTAAGCGGTATCTTATAATTCCCATCTCTTATTAATATCGGATAGATATTGCTAATCTGTCCAAATTTGGAACGAGATGCGATGGTCTCGCCCGCGGTGAAATCATTCGCGTTGGAGTCCAAGCGCGCAGCAAGCGATAAAGTATATTCCTTGTCTTGGCTAACGGCGTTTATTACTCTTATCAAGGCTTTATTGCTGTATGGGTAATCCACAACAGCTTCTGGAATTACTACCGAAAGCCCTGCAATTTTATTTCCGGCATCGCTCACCAAGAGAGAATACTTTTTGTTTACATTGATGGATAGTGCGTTTGCTGTTGGCGAGAAGCCCGAATATTCAATTTTTATGCTATCAATTCCTTGGCTAATACATGCGCTTACTTTGTCATAATTTCCAATTTGATTTGGCTGAATGCTCGGAGTAATTATCTCGTCCGGAAGTTTTTTGATGCTGATTGTCTCGGTGCTTAAATTAATAGTCCTGATGTATGCTGATTTGTCATTTATTGGAGCGGGCTCCGTCATTGAGGTGATTTCGTTAGTCGTTTCATTCAATAGAGTTAGCTTAGTCGCGCCTTCGGCACCTTCGCTAATAATCAGCATATATTGCATATCATTCAGCAATTTAATATCAAATAAGCCAATGATTTCAACGTTCTGCTTATCTTTATCTTTACTATTTTTGATGAGGGTAATCGGCATTGAACCAGATCTAAGTTCCTTCTGTGAAGAGACTTGCTTATATCTCATATTTGAGAAAAGAGAAATGCCGTTTGGGCAACCCTCGATGATACTATAATTAATAGTGCTATCGGAGTAAGTATTAATAACCTTCAAATATGAATGAATAGTATTTGTTGGCAGTCCAGTTGAAGAAGAAACCGCTATTAATGTATCAATATCGCGATAGTGTGGTGAGCCTTTGGGGCTTGGCAAAGCGAAAAATGTATTATGCGAGCCGCGCATAAACTTCACTTTTCGCGTTAATTTGAAATCTACCGTAGTAGCATTATTAACGCTTGCCGTTACGGAGTCATCTGGCGGATTAATAGCCACGGTGTTCATCCCGTAATCAGATGTAATTAGATTCTCCCCGTTTAAATTCAAGGATCGCGCCTTCTTATCGCCAGAATAATTAATAAACCGCACATAGATTTGCCCGCGAGAGCTTGGGGGATTTACTAAATTCGGATTCTCTTTGATACAAGAGGAGAGAATCAAAGCTAAGCATAAGAATATATAAATATTGAGTTTCTTCATCATATTTTCAACAAATTCTCTATATTTTCAACAAAATTTAAATATCTTACAAAAATAATGAAATAATATCTTATTTTAGCCTTCTTACTGTGGTAAATCTAATAAAAATAAGAATTATGCTAAAAAAATATCATTTCAAAGAAATTGGCTCCACAAATGATGCCGCAAAAGAATTGCTACAAAGCGAGGATTTAATCCTTGCGTATGCTGACTTTCAAACAAAAGGCAGGGGCAGAAACGAAAATAAATGGTTCGGAAATCACGGCGAAAATATTTACTGCTCTTTCGGGATAAGGCACAAAAGGGAAATCTCTATTAATCAAGTCATTATTTTTCAGGCAATTGGCGCATTAATAACGGCAAAAGCTCTCAGAGAAACTACCGATAACAAGGCTACATTCAAAATCAAATATCCAAATGACGTGATGGCATTAATGACAGATGGGAATTTCGGGAAAATATCGGGTGTTCTCGCTGAGCATTCGTTCCAAGGAAGCACCTGCACGGAAAGCATCGTGGGAATCGGCGTTAATATCAATCAGGAGCAGTTCAGCGGAATTACGATGAATACTCCAACTTCGCTGAAGTTGCTACTTAATCAAGAATTTGAAACAAAGCCGATTATTGATTTAATGAGCGAGCACTTTATCCAATTATATAATTTAGATTATGATCAGCTTTTCAATGTCTGGAGAAATGAATTGAATTTTGCCGATAAAGCCGTTAAAGTAAAAAATCGCGATGCGGATTATATCATAATCGGATTGCAAGAAGATGGAACTGTGCAAGTTAAGAATTTAACAACAAATGAAGTGGAAATAATTGACAATGGAGATTCAATCCGATATGACTTGCGATAATGAACAAAAGCCCGCGCCAAGTATAATTGAGAATAATATTAACAGTTATATTGATAATAAGACTGACAATTTGCTGTGTATCGATATCGGCAATAGTCGAATGAAGATTTTCGATGGCGAAACATTGCTTCACTCTATTTCCAACAAAGGCAACCTGGAAATCCGCCTGCTCAATATCTTATCAAATATGGATGTAGATAGAGTTATTTATTCTTCCGTAAATGCGGAGTCAGAATCAGTTTTGACAGATGTTTTATATCGCTTAAAGATAAGTTATTCTAAAGCAAATGAATTGATTATCTCTTATACAAACATTGATTTCTCTGGCGTTCAGGGAATGGGAATAGACAGGAAATTGGGCTTAATCGCTGCTTTAAAACAGAGCCAATCACCAATAATTACAGTGGATTTCGGGACTTGTATCACCGTCAATGTATTAGATGCTAATAATAAATGCTTGGGTGGCAATATCTTCCCGGGAATGCAAACGCAAGCGAATGCCCTTCAGCACTTTACTTCCGCTCTGCCGAGAGTTGTTGTCCAATATACTCAAGATATTATAGGGGACAATACCAATGATGCCATACTTTCGGCAATCATTAACATCACATTAAATGGCTTGAATGCGCATATTAATAATATTTCCAAAACATATTTCCCGGATAGGGAAGTCCAAATCATTTTCACCGGTGGGATTAGTCGCGTATCTCGTTGGTTTCCATATACTTTTCCTTTTACGGTAGATGAATTTTTAGTGCTTAAAGGTATGTGGGAATTGGGGAAAGTAATATCTTGATGAATTGCTTCCATCTCCTTTAATACAGATGGAAGCAATCCACAAAAATAATATTAGATCATAAATAATTATTCTTCAGATTATCGAGCTGAAAACTCTTTGAGTGCTGCTCCCGTGTATGATGATTTCTCTTTCATGATATCCTTGGGAGTGCCAGTTGCGACAACTAATCCGCCGGCAAATCCACCATCTGGACCCAAATCAATTATCCAATCGGAATTAGCTATTACGTGCATATTATGCTCGATTAACAGAACGCTATGCCCTGCGCTTACTAACTGGCGAAGGGCTACGAGCAGTTTATTAATATCATCAATATGCAAGCCCGTCGTAGGTTCATCAAAGATAAAGAGGTTATGCCCAGGGATAGTAGTATCCAAATAACTTGATAGCTTTAGCCTCTGTGCTTCGCCTCCGGAGAGTGTGGAACCGGGTTGTCCCAATTTCAGATATCCCAATCCAATGTTTTGTAGGGGCTGCAAACGGTTTAATATTTTCGCTTCATTTTTGAAAAATATAACAGCTTCATCAACGGTCATATTCAGCACATCTACGATGGATTTCCCATTGTATAAAATGCTTCGAGTTTCTTTTTTATATCGCGTTCCTTTGCAGGCTTCGCATTCGAGGCGTAGATCCGGCAGGAATTGCATATCTATATTGATTGTTCCTTCGCCCTCACATTCTTCGCATCTGCCTCCGGCAATATTGAAGGAGAAATGCCCTGCTTTGTAACCAAGTTGCTTTGCGAGTTGTGTATTTGCAAAGGCTTCGCGAATTGGGTCGAAAGCTTTGTTATATGATACTGGTGTAGATCTCGAACTTCTTCCGATTGGGCTTTGGTCAATCATTTGCACATTGCTGATATACTCGTATCCGCTAATTCCATCTATTTCCCCATTATTTGTGGCATAGTTTGGCACTAATTTTCTTAATCTTTCATATAGATAATCATTAATTAGCGTGCTTTTTCCGGAACCACTTACTCCCGTAATTGTGCAGATACAATGTAGGGGGATTTCTACTAAATCCATTCTCAAGTTATTCATTCGTGGCTTGGTAATGGTAATTTTGTCTTTGCTTTTAATTGGTTCGCTCTTTATTTCTATGCTTTTTCTATTGCTTAGGTAATCGGCGGTAAGTGTTTTTGATTTTAATAATCCGGCGAAATCCCCAGCGTATTGAACTTCTCCGCCGTTTGCTCCGGCTAATGGTCCCATATCGATAATATGATTTGCTGCCTGCATTATATCGGGGTCGTGCTCCACGACGACGACTGTATTACCTAGATTTTTCAGCTCATTCAGGACGTTTATTAATCGAACTGTATCGCGATGGTGCAAGCCAATACTTGGCTCATCAAGGACGTAAAGCGTTGTGGTTAAAGATGATCCGATAGCAGAGGAGAGGCTGATGCGCTGTGCTTCGCCACCGGATAAAGTATGCGTCAGGCGGTCGATGGATAAATACTCCAGACCAATATCATTCATTAGTTTTACTCTTCGTATTAACTCTTCCAAGATCTGCCCGGCTACGTCGCTCTGATATTTGGTAAGTTCGAGGTTTTGCAGAAAATCCAACAATCGCTTGATGGGATATTGGATAATCTCGGGGATATTTTTACCATTTATGAATACTTGCCGACCCGATGTGCGGAGACGTGAGCCACCGCATGAACGGCAGGCTGTATATCCGCGGTATCGCGCCAACATTATTCTGTGGTTTATCTTGTGGTATTGCTGTTCCAATTCCTTGAAAAAGCCTAATATTCCTATATAATTCTTATCGCCTTTCCAGAGGTAATCCCTCTGTTCATCACTTAAATCTTGATAAGTGATATTAAGCGGAATACTGTTTTTGCTGCATCCATATACTAACTTTTGATAATACTGTTTGTATGCCGGAGTGCGCCAAGGAGCAATTGGATTCTGGGCAATAGTCTTGGTCTTATCGGGTATCACTTTCTCTTCATCGATTCCAATATCTCTGCCAAAGCCTTGGCAAACGTGGCAAGCTCCGTAAGGATTATTAAAAGAGAATAGACGAGGCTCTGGGGCAATATACACGATTTCGCAGTCCGCGCATTCGAATTTATTACTAAAGCGTAAGAGCTTATTCTCCCCGAGCAATTTAACCGCGAGGTTCCCCTCGCCATGCCTAAATGCCAATTCAACTGATTCGAAAAAGCGGGATTTTGATTCAGCATCATCGGCATGAACCACCATCCTATCGCTTAAAATATAAATATCTTTTAGCTTCTTGATCTTAGAAATATCATCTTCATTTATATCGTAAATCTTATCCTTAGCCAAATCATAAATACGGAAGAAACCAGCTGCTCGAGCTATATCGAGATGTAAATCTTCTCTTTATCATATTTAGCAAATACCGCATCGGCAACGGATTGCGGAGTGTCCCGATGGACAGGTTCGCCACACTTCTTGCAGATAGTTTCGCCAATCCGCCCATAAAGCAGGCGAATATAATCATAAATCTCCGTAACAGTTCCCACAGTAGAACGCCCGTTTTTGCTCGGTGCTTTTTGGTCAATGGCAATCGCGGGCAGGATGCCCGAAATCTTCTGCACATCTGGCTTGCTCATCCTATCGAGGAATTGTCGCGCATAAGAGGAAAGCGACTCCACAAAGCGACGCTGCCCCTCGGCAAAAATCGTATCGAATGCGAGAGAGGACTTCCCAGAACCGCTCACACCGGTAATAACCGTAAGCTGTCTGTGCGGGATTTCCACGCTAATGTTTTTGAGATTATGGACGCATGCGCCCTCGATTGAAATCGTTTTATGCAAAATCTATCCAAAGAAGTAATGATGATAATTATCAATCAATAACTCGTATTAATGCCCTTTTTATTGTTTGATTCACAATTCATAATGAAAGGAGGGACGGCTGGAAAACTCTTCCATTCCCCTCGTTGATGAGTGGGGGAGGAAGAAATTACGAATTACGAATTACGAATGGATGTTATCAAATTTTCTTTGAAAATTTGATAGTAGACAAAAAATCAACCCCAGCAAAAAGGATGAGGTTGATTTCTTCTTAATTATGCATTACCTTACTTTATTATTTCAGGATTATTTCTTTGAAGGTCTTCCCAACAAAAACTTTGTTACCATCTGTTGTACCTTGTAAGTTGTTACTTGTAATTGTCCAGACACCAGGATAAACATCAGTTCCTTCAAAGGTTTTCTGCTCTGTCTTGAAGGTGAGGGTGATGTTCTGAGTAAACTCATTTCCATTAGTATAAAATACATTCACTCCCCAAGAAGTAATATGCGAGCCAAAGGAGACGGAAGTTAAGCCACCGCAAGATTGGAACGCCCCTAATCCAATGGTGTTAGCAGCGGGAAGAGAGACGGAAGACAAGGCAGAGCAAGATGCGAACGCCCACTCTCCAATGCTCGTTGCAGCGGGAAGTGAGACAGAAGTTAAGTTTTGGCAAGAAGAGAATGCCTGCACTTCAATGCTCGTTGCGTTTGGAAGAGAGACGGAAGACAAGGCAGAGCAAAAAATGAACGCATTTTTTCCAACGCCCGTTGCATTTGGTAGCTCAAGCTGCCTTGCGCCTGTTATACCACTATTCAGAGCTGTTTTGATGTCGTTTTCTTCTGGTAAGACACCACCGTCAGTAATTATCCATACGGGCTTTGCTATGTTCTCTTCTGTCAAACCAGATGATAGACCATAATAAGCATTAAAAGGAACGGCAGCAAGTGTGCTTTTTCCATTTTCATTGTTCGCGATAAGCGTTGCTTCTGTAGCAGCAAGTAGCGTGCTACCTGCTTTGCGCGTGAGCTTTGCTGTGCCTGTGCCGTCTGCTTTATTGTAAGCGATGATTGAAAGCGTATATCCCGCGCACGGGATTGGCTTTACTATAGTCACGGGTGTGAAGCCTGCCACTTTAAATGGGACTTCTTTGCTTTTACCTTCTTCGGGGATAGTAACTACTGCAGAAGAAACTACCTACAAGCAAATCGGCGTGCTTGCGATAGGCAACTTAATCAACAACACAGTTGTAACGGAAGCTATCTCCGGACCAGCGAAGAGTAATTTCAAAATTACTATTAATGATGGTGCATCTTTTGTTTTTGTTTCGATACGGAGGGCGTAGTTGTTGTAGCCATTCACGAAATCACCCGTAAAGTTCGCACTTTTCCATGCTTCTGGCGCAAAAACAACCGAGAACATACCGTAAGCATTAGTCTTCACAGCCGTAGCTGTGTGGACGTAGTTGCCAACTTGGTTCCCAGTATATCTATCAACGAGGGTTAGCCTCACGTCGATAGTTTTATTGGCATTTGGCTTGTTGTTTTCTGCCCTATCCGTAAAGCTTAGGGTAAATGGCTCGAAAGCCGAAAGGTTTGTGGCTATCAGTGCCACGAAGAGAATCATTTGTCTTAGTAATCTCATTTAATGACTCCATTTATTTATAATCTGTTTTTATTTCTAATTGTTAGAATTACAAAAATAAAAAATTAATTTGTAATAATTGCAAAAAAATCAACCTCACCAACAATGATGAGGTTGATTTCTTCTTAATTATGAGTTATGCATTATGAATTATGAATTATAATCTTGTGGCTTTGCTTTTGATTATCAATTCGGATAATCAGGTTATAGCTGCCGCGAGTGATCCCATCGAAATCAATATAAAATATACCGCTTTCTGTGTTATCAGTATTGGATAGGGATTCTCTTCGTATTCGCTCATTTGTAATCTCCGTGCTTCTGCCCAAGGCATCAATTAGCTCAAAGCTAATATTAGGTGCTTGTCCTGCGTCGGTCTTTACTATTGGCTTTTGTAATTCATATTCTATTCTTACAGCGGTTTTCCCTGCTGGATTTGGATATGGCGAGCTTGATGAAAACACTGCACCATTGCTTAATTTACTCGATAAGACGTTGACGGGCATTCCGCATTTTGTGCTTAATTGGTTAGCCCAAGACTTCCCAACGCCCTCTAATATGATCATTTTATCGGAGCAAATATCCTTTATGAATAATGTATCTTTCTGTTTCCCGATTGCAGTCGGCGAATAGCAGATGCTAATCGGTTTAATCTCTTTGGGATTAAACTTCATCGGGAGCTGACTCTGCGGAATAGAGAAGGCTGTATTGTTTTTGGGCGATAGAGTGTATAAATAAACTGTTCGCTTTTCGCTATTATTGCGGATCATCAATTCACGGCAGGCGACATCACGCGAGAATAAACTATCGAAATACATATTATCAGGCTTATTGATATTTAGGATTTCGAAGTAATCGCCTTCGAATTCCAATATATATGATATTACTTTGCTCGTATCGGCGCAACCGAGTTCGTTTTTCGCAACGACATAGATATTCATCGAAGAATCAATTTCAATTTCAGATACGTTCGAGGCAATTCTTTGATGATTATCGGCATTATACCAATCCACCGCCGATGGCGTGCTTGTAGATGTTATTTTCAGCTTTTTCCCATTGCAGAGGAGGGTGTCGCTGATGCTTTGAAGGCTGGCTATCGGCATATCAATGATTTTAACGAGAATAGAATCCACATAAACGCATCCCGTAGTATCCGTCCAAGTGAATATCTGCCAACCATTTGTAGAGAAGTATTTCCCTCTGCCTGTGCTTCCGTCCGCCCACTGAATATTGTTAATCTCTGTTAATACATGCACGAGAACAGAATCGCCCTTGCATGCAGCATATTTCGCATCGTTATTAAATACTAACTTAGTTTTTGGAGCGAATGTTATTTCAATGCTGTTTGAAGTTCCGCTGTCGCATTCATTTGTAGAAGATTTTAGGTAATATATTCCGGGCTTATTTACTACAATTTGCGGGTTTTTTTCTCCATTGCTCCAAATAATATTTGGATATTCTTTATCTGTTTTCAGGATAGCATAATCCCCATCGCAGAGGATAGTTTTATCAGCAGTAATCTTTGGCTTCATCGTGTCGGTTATTGGCTTATATTTATATATTCCATTGCCAACCACCCAACCAGTAGAATCATTTAGAAAGAATAAATCATCTAAATGCGCACCCTCGGGGATACCGCAAAATTTGGGATACCAAGTCATGCCATAATCCTGAGTATAATATACGGATCTATCCAATCCGCAGACCCAGCCAGTGCTTTGATTTATCAAGAATGATCCATAGCAGGCTTTGGGGAAGTTGAATTGATTCCAAGAATTACCTTTATCACGCGAGAAAACCGCACCACCCTTCACTTGAGAGCCAGCACAAGCATAATCATACGGCACTAAAATTGAATTGCCACTTATTGATAACTCTTCGTGCCAATTATGCCCCAGAATTGCCTTTTCGGGTTTCCAAGTGCTACCGAAATCGTATGTAGTCCATAAGAATCCACTGGATACGGCATATCCAGAGCCATCGGGATAAAGCATCACATCGGACATTTTAGAATCATTTACAGAATAAGTATCGGAATGAAGTTGGTAAGTCCATGATTTCCCGCCGTCATTTGTCTTGAAAAAATATCTCGAATAGCAATCCCCGCCGACCACTACTCCGATGTTTTCGTCAAGAAAGTAAGTGCCCCAAAAGGCGACATTTGTTCGAGGGGAGACATCAAACCAAGTCCTGCCACCATTATTCGATCTATATACTCTCGAGCGCCTGGTATCATTATTTCCCGTAGCTCCGACGCTTACCGTATATCCAACATTTGGATTTACAAATATTATAGATTCTAATTGCCCGGCGTTTGGGATTTGAACTCCATCCCAAGATTGCCCTTTGTCCGTGCTTCGCATCAGCATACCATTAAAGCCACATACCCAAGCATAATTTGGATTTTGTGGCAGGAAGAAAATCTCTAACCAATAATTACTCTTGAATTGGCTGGGGATTTGCTGCACCTCTTCCCATTGAGAGAAAAGTTGCAAGGGGAGCGCAAGCATCAGTATAATAAAATATCTATATAGGTGTTTCATCATTTTCATAATTTAATACAACCGTAAAAACTTATAGACGAATTAGGGCACTAAAAAGTTAATTTTGAATAAAATTATATTATTTATAAAGAGAAATTCCCCAAAATTTCGTAATTTGCAAGAATAATAAATAACTGATTCACATTATATATATCAGAGGATATAATGAAGACTAAAATCGAACCTTTTAAGATTAAAACTATCGAGCCAATACCAATGACTACAATGGCTCAGCGCGAACAATATTTAAAGAACGCGTTCAACAACCTATTTACATTAAGATCAGATCAGGTAACTATCGATCTTTTGACTGATAGCGGCACTACTGCTATGAGCTCTCGCCAATGGGCAGCTCTTATGGATGCAGACGAAGCATACGCTGGATCTGTTTCATATTACAAATTCGAAGATGCGGTAAAGAAATTTACTAACTTCAAAGAAATTATCCCAACGCACCAAGGAAGAGCAGCAGAAAGAATTTTATTCCAAGCTCTCGAAGCAGAAGGAAAATTCATTCCAAATAATACTCACTTTGATACTACTCGCGGAAACATCGAATATACAAAGGGTATTGCTGTAGATTTACTCAACGAAGCAGGCAAAAATCCAGAAATCATCGCTGATTTCAAAGGCAATATGGATACTGATAAGCTCGAAGCATTTATAAAAGAAAAAGGACCACAAAACATTCCGATAGTAATGCTAACTGTTACTAATAATACAGGCGGTGGGCAACCAGTTTCTATGCAAAACATCAAAGATGTTCGCGCAATTTGCGACAAATATGAATTGCCATTATTCCTTGATTGTTGCCGTTTTGCAGAAAACTGCTACTTTATTAAGAAAAGAGAAAAAGGCTACGAGAACAAAACAATCCTTGAAATCGCTCAGGAAATGTTCTCTTATGCTGATGGCGCTACAATGAGCTCCAAAAAAGACGGTATGAGCAATACTGGCGGTTTCTTAGCAACTAACGATTCTGAATTAGCTACAAAAGCAAGAACTATCCTTATCGTTACCGAAGGTTTCGTTACTTATGGTGGTTTAGCTCGCAGAGATTTAGAAGCTCTTGCTATTGGATTCGAAGAAGTAATGGACGAAAATTACCTCTCTTACAGAATCGGTCAAGTAGAATATCTTGGCGACCAATTAATGAAAAATGATGTGCCAATACTTATGCCAACTGGCGGACACGGCGTTTATATTGATGCGAAGAGATTCTTACCGAATATCCCACCGAGCCAATTCCCTGCTCAAGTAGTTTGTAATGAAATGTATAGATTAAGTGGCGTTCGCACCGTGGAAATCGGTTCTTTAATGTTTGGCGATGCATCAATTATGGAATTAGTGCGCTTGGCAATCCCACGCCGCGTTTATACACAAAATCACATTGATTACGTAGTAGAAGCAGCGGTAGAGACATACAAAAATAGAAACAAACTAAAAGGAATGAAGATTGTCTGGGCGGCACCGTTCTTAAGACACTTCACAGCTAAATTAGATTATATTGATTAATAATATAATCATAGATATTAATTATAAAATTAATATTAGATAAAAAATAAACAAGCAGCAAGGTTTCGGCTTTGTTGCTTGTTTGTTATAATTACTTGGATTTAAATCTTTACTTAATTATAAATCATCATTTAATAATATCCCCATTTTCAAAACTCCAGAAGAGCAAATCTAATTCATCAATGGGAATCGCTACTTCATCGGCAAAGGATAAGAAAGCAAGTTCTGCGCTCAGGTAATTCTTCACTGTGCTAATGTTTGGCAAGTCAGCAAATACGCCTAATTTCACCAAATTTCTTAAAATATGCCTATCTAAAATACTCAAGCCTTCGTAGCCGATATTTCGCATGAAATGCGATGCCTCTTTCATACCAAATCCATTTACGCTTTGGTATATTTTCATTCTTTTCTCCTTCGGAGCTGATTCACTATCCAAAATTTCCTGAATATTAGGGTAATACGAAGCAGCATCTTGGATTCTTTTTGCCTTTTGATTGTGAAAGCGAATATAATGCTCCGGCACAGCAAGAATTTCCACAGGATAGAAGGGATTATTAAGGAAATCCAATTCTTTTAGCTTATTCTGCACTTGCAGGGCGGAAGCCGCTTTGCTTTGGGGCGTGCAGAGGCAGAAGCAAAATTCATAGAAATAATCCTCTTTCGGAACCTGCTTGAAGTCATTTAGGCGTGCGCGAATGCGAGCTTTGTTTTTCTCGTAATGCGCGCTTAATTCTTTATCTAATTGCATATTTATCTTATCGAATATTTATTTATCTGTCGTCAATTCGCATAATTAACATTGACGGATATGCGGAAGAACTCTTATATAAGCAGCTCGCCTTTGACTTTTCCATTGGTATGTTTATAGACCTCGTCGCAAAAGCTTTGAGCCTTAGATTTATGTATTTCTGCGGTTATTACTACCTTGTCCGTATATTCTTCGTCCATTGAAATTGCGTATTGAGAGAGCAATCGCTTCACGGTGTTGATATCCTCGTATGTGCAATGAACTTGCACGGGGCTTGTGCAGTGGATTATCTTTTTGGTGCATTGCTCCAGGACTGCCTCCGAAGCATCTGAATATGCACGGACTAAGCCCCCGACTCCGAGCTTTGTGCCACCGAAATATCGGGTAACGACTACGATAATATCGCTAACATCAAATTTAGTAAATGTGTAGAGAATTGGCTTGCCGGCAGTGCCATTTGGCTCGCCATCGTCTGAATAGCGGTAATCTATCCCTTCTTTGCCGATTTTGAAAGCATAGCAATTATGGGTAGCGTCGAAATGCTTTGCTCGAATACCTTCGAGGAACTCCATAGCAATCTCTCTGCTTGCTGCTGGTGCTGCATAGCCAATAAACTTCGAGCCTTTGATCTTGATTTCCGCGATTTCGCTTTGCTCGATAGTATAGTAAATATCTTGCTTGTTAATATCCAATTTTATCCGTTAATCGCCTTCTTCGTCTTCATTTCTGCGGAGCATAATTTGATCCGCTTCGATATAATCGACAGATGTTCTGATAGGAGCATAATATTTGCGGACTTTTACTCTTGCTTTCTCTAACATCGGGAATTTATCGAAAAGCGCATTTAATATTTCATTGGCGATGGTTTCGATGAGGTTATATTGAGTTTGCCCGACCAAAATATCTTCGATAATATACATTGCTTCATCATAGTTTAAAGCAAAAGCTACGTCATCTTTTATCACGGCGCGAGTAGAATTATAATACATTTCTACATCTACTTGATATTTACCGCCGAGGGTCTGCTCTTCGCTTTTTACGCCGTGGTATCCGTAGAATTCCGCCCCGCGTATATTCAGTTTTGTGAGTAATGCTTCTTTCATCTTTTTATTTGATTGATTTATTAAAATATTTACAAAATTAACGAAAATAGAGGAAAATATAAAATGAATTTGACAACTATAATTAATAACTCATTATTCAAAATTGATTATGGGGGAGAGTCGCCCATCGCTACTTTAATATTTTTCTCAAAATAATTATTTTTCTTGTTTGATTAAAAAAAAGTTCGTATTTTTGAAATATCAAAATCATTATTAATAAATGTAGTAAGGAAAATAGTAAAATGAAGCAATTGTTTATGGCTATGCTTATTCTCGCTGCAAGTATGATTGCAGGGGATTTACAGGCTGCTCCGAAGAAAGAAGCGAAGGAAGCAAAGGCTCCGCAAGCTACGGAAGCTCCAGCTAAAGTAAAGAAAGAAAAAGCACCAAAAGAAGAGAAAGTTAAAGCAAAAAAAGCAAAAGATGCTAATAAAGTGCAATGCTCAGAAATGACCAAAAAGGGCACTCAATGCTTGCGCATGACAAGCTCCCCAAATGGTAAATGCTGGCAGCACGGTGGCGATAAGAAATAGTTTTTTTTTCGTTCGACCAATTACGATAATAGGCTTATAACTTGAACTAAGTTATAAGCCTATTATCTTTCTATCTTGTACTATTTATCTATAATATTAAGCCATAAAGTTTAATATTTTTTGGCGGAACTCAGCTGGGATTTCACGGCTTGCGGAGAAGTCTGCCTCGACGTGAACAAAGGTGGTTAGGCAATGAACTATTGGTTTGCTGCCATTTAATAATACTACGTTTTCGATTGTTATCGAGGATTTCCCCAATTCCGCTACGCGAGTGAGCAATGTGTATTTTTCATTAAAATGTGCCGAGCCGAAATAATCAACTTCATTTCGCACAATTAGTAGCGGGAAAAGCGATAGGAAATTCCCTTCGTAATCGGGATATAGCATTTCGCGCAAAAACTCTGTGCGAGCGAATTCAAACCAATACAAATACTTTATATTATGCACCACTTGCATAAGGTCTACGTCCTCGAATCGGACTTTCCCTTCTATTCTATGCTTAAATAGCTTTAGATTATCTTTGATTTCTTCTGCTTTATTCTTTTTGCTCATTATTTTCCTGTTAGTAATGTTCTTTAAAATCTGTTTTAATTATCAAATCTGTATTAATTATCTATTTTTTTCATATTAAGGAAGTATGGCAACCTGCTTTCTATAGATACTAATAATTGCCCATCTTCTATATTTATAATGAACTTATCTTCGATTGCTCTGTTTCTCGCACCTTCGCGGCTTCCTATTTCTAATATTTCATTATTTAGCTCCCATTTTAGTCCCTTTGTGCTGAGCTTGCAGCTGCATTGTGGGATTAGGGATATTATTTCATCTTTATTAGCATGTATTTTATATGATCCCTTTGCTATTGGGAAGCTATATCTTCCAATATCATATATTAATAATTGGATTTGATTAGTAAACTTTCTAATGATGCTCCAATTATTTAGGGTGTGTTCTAATTCTCCGCCGTGTATTCCGAATATCAGTAATTTTTGCCAATTTCTGCTTTTGGCAAAAACAATATTTTTCTCGAAGTCATTCGTATCCTGTTCGGGCAGATGAATAATATTACTCTGTGGAATTAAATTGGAGTATTTCTCGCTATTGAATGAGTCTAAATCACCGACTATGAAATTCGGGATAACATTAATATCCAATAATTTATTAGCTGCTCCATCTGCTGCTATAATAGGAATTGCGGCAAATTGCTCCAAAATTTCTATACTTGGTAGGGTAGAATTAAGGCAAATAATAGCATCTGGATTCCCAGAAAATGTAATATCTATCATCTGTATTAATTCTCGTAAATTTTCTTTTGGTGAGAACGATAGGCATTAAGCACCAAGCCAACCAAAGCCATATTTACAATGAGCGACGAACCTCCGGCGCTCATAAAAGGCAAAGGAATACCCATCACGGGCATCAGCCCGATTGCCATACCAATATTTATCAATGTGTGGTAGATAAATATCGTGGCTACTCCTATGCTCAGAAGGCTTAGAAATGGACTGGCAACTTTATTGGCTACGACAATACAGCGGTAAATTAGCCAAGCCAAAAGCAAAATCACTGAAGCTCCGCCAAGGAAACCAAATTCCTCCGTCGGAACGCAAAAGATGAAATCCGTCCATTGCTTTGGAATGTATCGGAGTTGAGTTTGCGTGCCTTGCAAATAGCCCTTGCCGACGAATCCACCACTGCCCACAGCCATTACTGATTGGATTACGTTATATCCCTTTCCGCGCGGGTCATCTTCTGGATTAATAAATGTGTGGATTCTCGCCTGTTGGTGTGGCGCAAGTTTTTCTACGATTTTTGGGCTGGAATATCCCAAAGCGGCAATTACGACTATCGCTAAAACGGTGAAGACTATATTCTTCCGAAAGAAGAAGGCAGATATTGCGAATAAAACCGAAGCGACAATATAATGCGTGAAGCTAAGCAGGGAAGCAATGATCATCACGGGCGCGCTAACTACGAAAAACAATGTAAAGATATCGAAACCGCTCCAAAGCAAGATACCAAGAGTAAGTACTATTAATACAGAGGCAGAGCCCGTATCAGGTTCGAGTAATATCAATACTGCTGGTATCAATATTATCGTCCCGGAGATAGCTAAATCCCTCCATGTGCGGATATCCGTTCCCTTCTTCGATAGATGATTCGCTAGCATCAGTAAGCACGTAAACTTCGCAAACTCCGAGGGTTGCAAAGTCATTATTCCAATGTCTATCCACCCTCGCGTGCCATATACATCTTTTCCAAGCGGAAAAACGAGGATTAAAAGCGCAATGGAAGCGAAGTAAACCGGAAAAGCATTCATATAGAGAAGTCTTTCCGGCAGGAACATTATTCCGAGCATTAATCCAGTGCCAACAAAGGCATATATCAGCTGACGATTAAAGAATACGCTCATTCCCGAATCGTATGTGGCGGAATAAATGGATATCAATCCGAATGCCACCAAGAGCATGGTAGGTAGAAATAACGACCAATCAAAGAAGTCAGAAGCCTGCTTCTGGAGTGCTATATTAGTATATTGTTTGGACATCTATAAGTTTGTTCTTTTATATTATTTACGAATATGAAATGATTATCTGAGGATATCTTATTCCATAATTATTATTCCATAATTCTCTTGCGAGCGATTTGATATTTTTCGCTTGTTTTCTGTAATATTTCTTCTGGTAAGTGCGGCGGAGGCGGAGTTTTATTCCAATCGATAGATTCTAAGTAATCTCTCAGCACTTGTTTGTCGAAGTTCATTTGAGGTTTGCCAGGGGCATAATCCTCCAATAGCCAGAACCTCGAAGAATCTGGAGTTAGGGCTTCGTCGATTAAGATAATTTCCCCATTTTCGTCCTCTCCAAATTCAAATTTAGTATCCGCTAAGACTAATCCCTTTACAAATAAGAATTTAGCAGCGAATTTATATAATTCAACAGCATATTTTTTGATTTTTTCTGCTTTTTCTAATCCAATAATTTGGGCAGCTTGCTCGAAGCTAATATTTTCATCGTGTCCTTCCTCTGCTTTAGTAGATGGAGTGAAAATCGGCTCGGGTAGTCTCTGAAATTCCACTAATCCGCCTGGAATCTCTATCCCGCAAATTTTCCCAGTTTGCTCATAATCCTTCCATCCAGAGCCGGCTACGTAACCGCGCACTATGCACTCTATTGGCAAAGTTTTGCATTTGCGCACGAGCATAGAGCGTCCGCTTAATTCATTCGCATATTCCTTGCATTGTTCGGGATATTCATTTATGTCATTGGTGATGAAATGATTATCTACAATATGCTTAGTCTTTCCGAACCAAAAGGCTGATATTTCCGAGAGGATCGTGCCCTTGTTGGGGATTGGCTGATCCATAATCACATCAAAAGCGGAAATTCTATCCGAGGTAACGAATAGTATTTTCCCATCGACTTCATAGATTTCGCGTACTTTTCCGCTATTAATTAGCTTTAAGTTTTTAAAATCACTTCTATACATTGTATTCATTGTCTTCACCAAAGTAATTATTTATTAAAAAGAAAATTATTAAGTATTTAGTAAATACTGGGAAATATAATTCATATAGCTGAATATTGAATTAGAGCTATTTAGGAACATTATATATGCTGTCAAGAACATAACTATAATTGCCCCACCTACTGAATATGCAATTATTGGACGGATATCAAAGACCACTGTTGTGGATTTAATCATTCTGAAAATCACCCAAATAAAAAGTATAGCTGTTAGTATCAGAACTGCGAGCGTCAAGTATGGGAATAAAAAAAGCATCTTTATGATAAACAGAGAAAATGGCAATAATATCAATAATGGTACTGAAGACCATACAACTATTGTCAGAGTATCTGTATAATATATTCTTGATTTTACAAATAAGGAGATAATCCTGATGATCCCAGCTAACACGAAGACTTTCAGCAAATAGAGAGAAGCAATAATTAAGCTCATCCATATTGGTTGCCAAATAAATTTGAATAAGCCCGGGAGCAATGAATCAAAGGGTACAAAGGACATTATTACCTGTTGGGCAATATCCGATGTCCGTAAATAATACAATATCGCAGAAAGATACAGACCGAGCGACAAAGCGACCATCAAAGCCAACAGGAATGTTTGACCAATGGAGATAATGCGCTGGTCGCGAATATCCGCATAGAAATTATATGGGCGCAACAAAGAGCGCATCAAATATTCCCTGAATCGCTTAAAGCGCTGGGTAAATGTGAATAATACTATTATCAATAGCAACACTCCGACAATATACACCAGAGGGACGCTTTCGGTATACGAGCCTGCGGTCAGCAGGGGTTGCTCCTCTTGGCTGGTATAAATTGCTTGCAGAGTGGAATAAGATAATCTCTGCTGTCCGCCACGATTGAATAGTCCTACAGTTGCTACGTTTTGCTCTGGATTGTTTACCGTTAGCAAAGGGTTATTAATAGCATAGTCATTAAATGCCCAGAAGATTAAGCCGGCAAGGCTATTATTATTAACTAAATTAGCATTGTGGAGCATATAATTCCGCTGAGCTTCTATCGAGAGTGGATCCGAATATCCATTAGAGTTATTTATTTGAATCGGGAAGCCGAAGTTGATAGTAATCGGTTTGCCATTAGCCTTCGAGACAATACTTCTGATTTGATTATTTAGAACTTCGTATGGCAAATATTTGCGATTATCTACCACGTTAATTATATCAATTTTACTTGTAGAAAAATGTTGACTACCGAGCAAGACTGATTTTATCAAGAGTTTGTCTGTATTAGATTTAAAGCGATGGGTTAGCTCTTCTAAGACATTATCCGAAGAAGATCCTTCTATCAAACCTTCGCTGATGCAGTATCCGAATGTCGATGGATAGGCATTATAGTTGGCGGTGATTCGCTCCACTAAATTCTTCATTCTACTCTTGATTTCGTAAATATCGAAGAAATTTGATGGGACGTTATATAGGGGAACATCTACCGTGAACATTATTCCATATTTATCGCATAAATATGCTAAATATGGGTGCGGAACGGCGTATTTAAATCTAATTAAATTTACTCCAAGCGTCTTCATTAAAATAATGTCTTGCTCCATTCTATATGGAGTAAGCGATGCTCCGCTTGCGTAATGATCCTCAACGTAGTCAATACCCTTAATTACGAAAGGCTTACCATTTAATGTAATCGCTCCGGAAGCTCCATTCTTATCAATGGATTTGACAGTCCGAATACCCAAACTTTGAGAATATTCATCAAGGACAGCACCGTTACTCAATACCTTCACTTTAATGTAATAGAGTTTGGGGCTTTCTGGCGACCATAGATTTGGATTGCTTATGTTAAAGTTGAAATTCATCACTGATGAGCGCTCATTTTCCATTGTGATATCTTGAGCAGGAGCATCAGCTATCAATAAATTATCCCCAGAAGAATACAATGAGGCTTGCACGCTTACGGCGGTGCGACCGGCTAATTGCTTCTTCACAGAATCATTGCTTAGGACATTTAATCCGGCGAGTTGCCCAGAGGAAATATTAACTTTTGATTGGATAGAGGCAGAAGTGAAATCGCTATTAACATTCGTGCGATAGCTAATATCCTTTATCCATATTTGCGGAGTGCCCACGAGGAATATCTCGCGCAAGACGCCGATTGAATTTTGCTTAAAGTATATATTTTTGTTTTTAATTAATTCGGAATAATTATCTGCTGGAGTAACTACGAGCTGCAGAACATTCTGCCTGCCAGTTATTAGGTTCTGATGAATATTTACGTTAAATGGAGTCATCGCACCGAAGTATTTACCCAACAATTGATTATTTAGATAAACTTCTACTTGATCATTAATTCCAAGAAAATGCAAAGACCAGGAATACTTTTTAACCATTGTCGGATCAATATTCAAGTTTTTCTTGAATACCACTCTTTCCTTGTTATCATCTGTAAAAGGCAGGGAGACAGTAGTCCAAGTGTTCTCGTCTATGCTTTTATCCCAATTCCCGCTCAGCTCGATAATTTGCCTGGTGGTGCTTGGGAACAATTTATAAAGATTCTCGTCAGAATATCGCACTGCTCCTTGAGTTGATGAAATCAGCGCGGGGCTGATCATCAAAATAGATAGTGCCATAAAAACAAATAATTTGGCATATCCCAATGGTGTAATTTTGCTCATTATTTCTTGTATTGTTGATCGTTTCACTTGCATTTTTCGGAATAATTAATTTCAAAAATATATAACAATTTAATAGTCTGCAAAATTAAGGTTTTTTGCAGACTATTTATACACAAAATTAAAGTTTTTTTTAGGGAGGGTGTTTATTGATAAATTATCAATTCCTTAAATAAATATTAATTACAGATAATTTGCAATGTCAACCAGCTCACGAACTTGGATCTAACGGGGCTAAATGCCTTGACAAGCTTGTATTACTATAACAAGCCTTGTGCAGAAAGACAGCCATATTTATTCAATTTGACTAAATAATATTTACTTTGTAATCATAATTTCAGATTTCTTTATAATATTTCAGCGTTTTTTCCGTGTCTCATATTCATAATAACATTAATATTATAAGTTCATTAATAAGATTAACAAAATAAATGGAACATACCCGCACGATAAAAAATATACTCATCATTTTTTTGATGATTGCGATAGTGGTGATTATGGGAGCCTTATCCAAGGTGCTGATCCCCCTGTTTTTAGCGCTTGTTTTGGCATTGATGTTTCAGCCAATAGCTAATGGCTTGCGACATATCAAGATACCAGTTGCTATTATTATTCCAATTGTATATATTATGACTCTTGGTGGCGTGTATCTATTAGTTACGGTGATTTATAACACGGTAACGGATATTATTACAGATCTGCCATATTTAACAGAGCGATTTAACGAGAAGTTCAATAGTGCCATAAAGTTATATAATCAAATTACTGGTAGCCGCGTGCGGACGAATAACTTTATTGATCAAACACTTAAGCAAATTGACAAAAGCACAATCGCCCAATATGCGGGTGCAGCAGCTTCGGGGATTTCTTCTTTCACGAGTAACTTCGTGATGTTTGCTCTGTATTATTTCTTATTATTGGCAGGAATGCCAAGATATAAGGATTTTATAAGGTTCGTAGGTGGCGAAGATAATGGCGATAGAATGCTCAATAATTACGAGACTGTTCAAAAAGCAGTAGTTAATTATATGATTTACAAATCGCTTATCAATTTGACTTTGGGGGCTTGCGTCTATTTCATTTGTATATTTTTCGGGATAAAGTTTGCACTATTTTGGGCATTTCTGATGTTTATCTTCCATTTCATTCCTACTATCGGTGCTGTGATTGGCTCGATTCCGCCTATCCTAATGGCTTTATTACAGTATGACACTTGGACTCCGATACTAATAATCATCGCGGCTTTGTTTGGAATACAATTTATTGTTGGCAATATTATCGAGCCAAAGATAATGGGTAAGCAATTGAAAATCAACACAGTAACCGTGCTTTTCGGATTAGTCTTCTGGGGAAGCATCTGGGGAATTGTCGGAATGCTTCTATCAGTTCCGTTAATGGTGCTAATCAAGCTGATTTTAGAGCAAATTCCAGATTTAAGCTATTTATCTCGCTTAATGGGAAGTACTCCGAAGAAATAATGATTTATGCATTATTAAGAAATAAACAATCAACCCCGTCCTTTAGGGCGGGGTTGATTGTTTTTATCAAGATTCTTTTGCTTTTACTTTATATATTTTATTGCGATTTCAGCGAAATCATTTAAATACGTTGCAAAATTCTTTATTTCAGGAGAGAGGAATCTATCCGTTCTAAGGAAATTATTATCTTTGTCATAGATACGGAATTTCTTGCGAATAGTTGTATAGAAATCGAAAGTAGCCGGAGCTAATACCTTTGCAGGATCGCCTTGGAGACCCGCTTTTTCGAATTGTTCCATTCTTAGGGCTACGGCATATAATCCCGTCATGATATTGATTGATAGTATTTTCTCTACGTTGTCGATAATTTGGACGGCTTGGCGCGCGCCGATAGTGCCCATACTTACGTGATCTTCAGTGTTTTCGCAAGTTGGAATAGAATCCGCTGATGCTGGATGCACCAATACTTTATTTTCAGAGGCAATTGCTGCTGCTGCGTATTGCGGAATCATTAAGCCGGAGTTCAATCCGCTATTACCTACTAAAAATGCAGGGAGAACATCGTTTGTATTGCTATCGACCATTTTATTAATCTGTCTTTCCATAATATTGCCCATTTCAGAAATAGCCAATTTTAGGTAATCCATCACGAGTGCGATTGGTTGTCCGTGGAAGTTTCCTCCGGAAATCGCTTTGTCGTCATCTGGGAAGATTAATGGGTTGTCGCAAGCAGCATTTAGTTCATTTTCTACTATTTCCTCTACGTGCTGAATCGCCGTGAGCGAAGCTCCGAATACTTGTGGCACGCATCTGATTGAATAGGAATCCTGTGGTTTCCACTTCTTTTTAGCGAATGCTAATATTTCTGCTGCGATAGTTTCTTCTTCGCTACGCAAGATGTTTAGTGCTTTATCCGTAATTTGTTCTTGCTTTTCTGGATTTTTTTCTTTGTTAATTCTCTGCAATTCTTCGATTGCTTTATCAGATTTAACGAGTTTATTTTTCAGAACTTGCGAGAGTATTTCCTGCTGCGTAATGCCTACCATTTTTGAGCCTTTTAATAGCTTTGTGAGCATTTTGGCAGTTTCAATTTGCCCTTTATGGTTGCGTGCTTCGTGGATTTTTGCGAAAGAGAATGCGTCTTTTCTTGCGCCAAGAGCTTCATAAAGCATAGCAGTTGAAAGCATAGAAGTTTTGAATAATCTTTTTGCTCTGAATACTGCGATAGCACCGACGGCAGCCATAATCGTAGTTCCGTTGTTTAGAGCTAATCCCTCTTTATAGCTAAGCGTAATAGGTTTGTAACCGATGTTTTTTGCTTCGTCAGATAGCGCAAATTCTTGGGTTTTCCATTTAATATCTTGATATTCTACTTCGCCCTCTCCGATTAGCGGAAGTGCCATGTGCGAAAGCGGGCATAAATCGCCACTTGCGCCTACGGATCCCTGCTCTGGTATTAGTGGGTGAATCTGTTTGTTTAGGAGAAATTCAAGTTGGCGAACGGTAACTTCTCTAATGCCGGAAAAGCCCTTCAATAAAGTATTTAGTCTAATTGCCATTACTGCTCTTGAAACTTCTGGAGAGAAGTAATTACCAACTCCGCAGGCATGAGAACGCAGGAGGTTTACCTGTAATTCTTCAGCATTTTCAGGTGATATTTGCTTATCTACATTCGAGCCAAAACCAGTAGTGATACCATAGACGATGCTTCCATCTTTTACTTTTTTCTCGACGAAATCGCGACTCTTTGCGAGCTTCGAAACGTCGATTTCTACTTCCGTATAGTTATATGCAATATCAATCACTTGCTCGATAGTTAGCTTCGAGCCATTGAGCTTTATCTTAGCCATAAATTTATTACCTTAATTAAGAGATTAAAAATATTTACAAAATTAATGAAAATAAGGCTTTATATCAAAAAATTAGACAAACTTTTTTTGATAATATTGAGAAAAAATGCTAAATTGTGTGTCTATTAGTATTATAGTATGTCAAACCCTTGAATAATAACATTTTGAAAAACATATATTCCATCATAATCGCATTGTTACTTGTAATTTCATCGGCTTGGGCTACGCCTGAATTTAGCCAATGGACGGGGAATAAATGCTCAATGTGCCACGTCTCTGAATCTGGGGGCGGCGCTCGCACAAATTTCGGATATAATTTCGCCCGAGATGCCTCGTTCTGGACACCAAATGATATTAAATTCCTTGAGCATATTAATGATAATCAACTTTTCGATGGTTTGATACTCTTCGGATTTGATTATCGCCATCAATCTACTAGCTCCCATAAAGTGGCTAACCCCACTCGAAAATATTATCCGATGCAGGCTTCTTTTTATGCGTCAATCAACCCATTACAAAGTCTGTCTATTCAAGGGCAATACAATGTAGGACCAATTATATTTGAGGGACAAAAAAAATGGGCGGCATCGCTTAGATGGCAACCCGTCGATGATTTGCCATACTTGAGAGTGGGATATTTCCAGCCAGCAATGGGCTTGCGCGAGCCCGATATGACTTCCCTTGATAGGCGAGTAGCTGGACCCGAAGGCACGGTGAATTTAATTGCTCCTGACTTCGCCGATTTGGGTGCGGAGCTTGGCTATGATGCATTGGATTGGCTAACTTTACAGCTTGGCGTGTTTAATAATCAGACTTTGAAGGAAATATCAGTTTTCGGAGATATGGTGCCTTTGATTCCCGACAACGATAAAACTGTTGCTTCGCGCATCGTGCTTCGTCCCGATTTCATACGCAATTATCTGCCTGAATTTTTCGTGGGCGCATCTAATTTAATCTGCGGAATATTCACTTATAACACTGCTTTTGTAGGGTTTAACCCTTACGAAGATTTTATGTTCCTTTTCAAATTTGCCAATAGCAATAAAGCTTTTGCGCGCTACACTCAGTCCTATACTGCGTCATTGACTTATCTCGCCATGCCTGGCTTAATGCTCAATCTCAATGGACAATATGGATATGCCGATATGCTTTGGGAGAACAGCACCAAGCGTTATTTGCTTGAGCCAAATGTATGGCAGGCATCTCTTGGGACTAAATTCTTCATCACTCCATTTATCGAGCTAATCGCAGAATACAGATATTTGCAATGCACTGAATATCGCTCTGGCAGATGGTTAGCGCAGATCCATTTCTATTATTAATGGAAACAATATCGATGAAGAATCGCTTCCTACTTTGGGCGGGCAGCCCTTATTGCATTTGAGCTAACGGTGAAAGTTAGTTCTTTGGGATATTCCGTATTTAATTCTTTGTATTTTTGCTCGGCAATGAAGCCAATCATTGCTGCGTTATCCATACAATAGCCCATTTTTGGGGCAGTGAATTTAATTGAATACTTGTCGGCTGCTACTTGCATAGCATCTCGGAGACCGCTATTAGCACTGACTCCACCGGCAATTACGATTGCTTTTGCCTTCTTATCGCGTGCCGCATTGATTGTCTTATGCACCAAGACCTCTACTATTGCTGCCTGCACGGAAGCCGAAATATCTGCTTTCTTTTCCTCGGGGATTCCATCGGGAAATTCCTTTGCTAAGAAATACCTGACCGATGTTTTTAATCCGCTGAAACTAAAATTATAATCTTTGGAATGCTTCATCGAGCGAGGGAAATCATAAGCGTTTGGATTGCCCAATTTTGCTAATTTATCAATATGCGGTCCGCCCGGGTATGGCATCTTCATTAAGGCGGCAATTTTGTCGAAGGCTTCTCCGGCTGCATCGTCGATTGTGGAACCCAATATTGAATAATGATTGTATGATTCTACGTAGAAAATAGCTGTATGCCCACCGCTTACGACTAAGCAAATTATCGGGAATTGAACTTCGTCATCTGATAGGCAACCCGAAAAAATATGCCCCTCAATATGATTCACAGGAATAACAGGAATATCATATTTGACGGATAAACCTTTTGCGAAACTCGACCCAACTACGAGCGAACCCAATAGCCCGGGTTCGGTAGTTACAGCAATAGCATCAATATCATTGATGCTCGTATTGCTTTGGGTTAATGATTCTTTTACGATATTAGAAATATGCTCAATATGCGCACGCGAGGCTAACTCCGGCACTACTCCACCAAATTTCGAGTGGAATAACTGGGAACTAATAATATTGCTTTTTACTTCGCGTTCACTTACTACTGCTGCAGAAGTCTCATCGCATGATGATTCTATTGCTAAGATGTTCATTTATAGCCTAACTTCCCTTCTTCAATTGCTAAATATTCAAATCTTGTGGGGTATTCTCTTCGCTGCCTGTCAAATTCCTCGCGTCTATCTGTTCCGCTAAGATGTAAGAGGTCATTGAGCCTCAGGGAATCATCTAATATTTTTCTGGTATCTGTAATTTTATGGAAGTTTTCAATAAAATCGCAAACCAAGCAACGTTCTTTGTTTTGGGGAATGGCATCGGCAATGATTTGTTTATCGAATTGTATATTTGCGAACTTCTCGAAGGCTTCGAGTATCATATTAATACCGTTAATCTTTCCATTTCTGGAATATCCGGCAACATGAGGAGTGGCTATTATAGCGCGCTGAATAAGATATTCATTAACGTCTGGCTCATTTTCGAAGACGTCGATAACGAGTTCTATATCTTCGCGGGATTTCAGTAGCTTTGTTAAATCATTTTCGTTGATTACTCCACCGCGAGAGGTGTGAATTATCAAGGCGTTATCTTTGATCTTGTTTAAATTACTACTGTTTAGCAAGCGATATGTGGGGAATTGTCCGTTGATTACCAAAGGGACATGATTCGTAATAATATCTGCTCTGCTCATTAGCTCATCTAATTCGCAATATTCGCAAGCTTCCGGGAACTCATAGTTGTCCGCTTTCAATGGAGCATCATTTATTAAGATCTTCATTCCTGCTTTATTGGCATAATGGGCGACTTTCTTCCCGATATTTCCAAATCCTATAATCCCTAATGTTTGTGAACTCATAGATTTTGGTCTATTTATGCTATCAAATATCATAGCATACATTGCGTATTCAGCGACGGAATTAGAATTAGATCCCAAAGCATACGAAAACTGTATGCCCTTGCTTTCTAAATAGTTTAGGTCTACATGATCGATTCCAGAAGTAGCACTGGCAACAAACTTGACATTTGTATTGTCGAGCAAATCAGCATTTATGCGTGTAGTCGATCGCACAAATAGGGCAGTGCAGGCTTCGTCTATTAATCTCTGCTTTGTAAGTTCTCTGCCTGCAAATGATTTCGCCGTATATTTCTGCGAAATAATATCTGCAAGGAAAGGTATATTTTCATCAATTAAAACAGTGTTCATAATATTAACATCTATTAGTTTGTTTTTTTTCTTTAATTAAATCATTCCGAGTCTTTTGCGAATAGTCCATTCAGTGGCAAGCAGAGCAATAATCGCTGCCATAATCCACCAAATATTCCAGAGCGCGTATTCTTTTCGAGTAGTAATGGATCTATCTTTGAATTTCTTATGAGCTTTAATATCATTTAGGATATTCGAGCAGTTTTCTGGCAGATAGAATTTACCGCCGCTTTGCTCGGCTAAATCTCTCAAAAGCTGTGAATTCATGCTTAGATTTTGATATTCTAATACTATTTCTCCAACGGAAAACCTTCCTGCGTCGCTACCGAGGATATTTCCACCTTTGGAGACTTCGCCCTTGAAGGCGTATTCGCCCTCTCCCAAGCCCTCCACTTCGGAATAATATCTTCCGTTGCCAAGTGGGCTTAGGACTATATCTCGCTGAGTGTATCGCCCTGTATTATTTTCTGAATTGTTATTGGAGCCTTTCCCACCGCTAATTTTTACTTTTACGAGGGCATCTTCCACAGGGATGTAAGAGGCATCGTATATTTGCGCGGTTACGCCAACTTTCTCGCCGATGGTATAATGCTTTTTCGTGGTTTTAATGGTTACGTTCTTATTTTGCCTATCAACGGATAGCCATCGAATTGAGTTCTGCACGAATGTCGAGAATAAATCCGTCGCAGTGCTATTGCCTTTGCTGATTTCAGAGCCATAGCCCATTAATTTCCATCTGTAAATACCAGAAGCAAGTATTGCTATCGATTTTTGATTTTGGAAGACTCTGGATAATATCAAGGGGTCTTTAATTGCTGTATTATTAATTTTTGCGCCGGCAATTTTCTCGCTTTCTGGCTTTATCGTTACGAAATGTTCTGTCTTGAAAATTGGGGGGAGCGTCTTCCATAAATCTAAATCCTTATCGCTGCCGCTAACGCGAAGCAATGGGTGAGATGATGCTGATTCTTGGAAATCCGGCAAGACCAAAAACTCATTGGCATTTCCGCTGATTGTCTTGAACGGCAGGAAATCCTCCAATTGTGCTAATTTCGGATAATTAATCATAGAGCTTGAAATGAAGAAGACTGGCTTGCCTCCGGCAAGTTCTTTCTTGATCAATTGAATCGTGGCATCGGAGCTTGATGAGATTGGGAATCCAATCAAAAAAATCATCTCCGCATCATGGAAATTAGCAGCAGTCGGATTGCCTTCGTAAAACTCACTTCCTTTCTTTTGAATGAAAGTCTTGATCTCTACGTTTTTCTCTTGTTTTAAAATATTAGAGATAAATGATAAATCAGGGGATGGAGATCCCGCAAATACTAATATATTTCTTTTATTTTTTAATACTTTGATATAATCGGAATAGCTATTGTTTTTCTTGGTCATTTCTCCATCTATTCCATCAATTGTGGCGGTCAGTTTGTGGTCGCCTTCGATGCTCGGAGTATAATCAAAAGAGGCGTTGAAGTCTTGGTGAGCATTGCTGATATTTAGCTCTTTGCTCGCGATTTTTTTACCATTTTCGAACAAGTGCAGATTAATAGTTACCGACTGAAAACCAGAGCTTTTTACAGAAACATTGACCGGCACCATATCCCCAAGGTATGCAATTTCATTAGTAATAATAGATTCTACGGATACATCTTTTACGGGAGTGGAATCGCCTATTCCAATAGTGTATAGTGGTTTATCTAATACTGTAATGTCATAGAGTGGGTTATTCCCTGTATTAAATGAGCCATCGGAAATTAATATCCCTGCCCTGATATTTTGATCATTATTGGGGATCAATCGGCGAATTGCCTTGGAAATATCCGTAGCTTGACCATTTAGCTTCAAGCTATCGAGATTTAAATTTATTACTTCAAAGACATCTCTATCAAATAGGAATGTCTTCATAAGTTCTGGATTTTCCTTCAATATACCTGATTTGGCTATTGCCATTTTGATTTGCTTATCTCTGTCTATTTTGGCATCTTTCATTCCAGCAGAGAGAGAATTATCAATAAATACGGCTATCTTCGGCTTAATTACATCTCCAAATACTCGAGTAAATACTGGCTCAAAAAGGATGAAGAGCAGCAATGTGAGCGCCATCCAGCGGAGACTCATTAATATTATTCGGGAAGTCCGCGATACTGGTGGGACTGTATATCTATAATACAAAAATGAAGCTCCCGCCACAGCGAGGCTAAGCAATATCACGAAAATCCAATTTCCGCTAATTCCTAAATTATATGCATTCATCATAGATTATTCAGTTCCTTCGTTTATTCCCTTTGTAGAGTATTTTTATTATATTTTTATAATTATATTATTATATTATTATAACTTCATTATATCTTTATCACTTCATTGAGGATTGCAATAGCTGCATTTTTTTTGCTCATTGGTGGATATTCACTACTACTATTATCTTTTTTGATAATTTTTATTGTGTTATTATCCCCACCGAATCCGCTATCCTTTTGATTTGCGCGATTTGCTACAATCATATCGCAATTTTTATTGCGTAGCTTTATCGTGGCATTTTCTATTAAATTATCTGCTTCGAGGGCAAAACCCACGAGCTTTTGCTCCGCTTTCTTGATTTTACCGACTTCTGCTAAAATATCTTTTGTCTTCACTAATTCTATCGTCATCGTATCGATATTTGGATCTTTTTTGATTTTTCCATCATATTTGTATTTTGGAGTAAAATCTGCCACTGCCGCCGCAAGAATTATGACCGATGCTTCGGAGAGATATTTCATTACTTCATCGTGCATTTCTGCTGCGGAGGTTACGTTGATTCGATAGATGTTTTTGGAACACTCTAAATTGACGGGTCCTGAAATCAGGACGACTTCTGCTCCGTAACTTGCTGCTGCTTCCGCCAAGGCGAAGCCCATCTTTCCGGTGGAGAAGTTCCCAATAAAGCGAACATCGTCTATTAGCTCGTATGTAGGTCCAGCATCTATCAGCACTCTGCGAGATTTGTAATAGGTCTCTGGATTACCGATAAAGTCATTTTGATTTTTTGCTTCCTTGCTTCCCTCATTAGCATTGCTTGAAGGAGCCACTTTGTTCTTCAAAAGCTGAAAATCGAGATCTGTATTTAGCTCGATTTCACCTTCGGCAATTTTCTGCTCGCGCTGGCTAATATCCCTCAATTTCATATCGTTAATATCTTCCACTTTTTGGAAGAAACTATCCGCGGTTGGCGTTGCGTCGGAAGAGCTTTTATCGCTACTAATGAACTCTACTTTTATTTCATTAGATGAGTTCGCTTCACCATTATTTCCGTTATTATTGCCATTACTATTAGCATTATTGTTGTCGATATTGATATTTTCAGAGATCATAATTTTCCATTCTATCGATTTCTAAATTATCTAAAGTTTTGCGAACATAATCGAGAATAACGTTAAATTCTGGGAAGCGACCCGGTCCCACCAAGCCAGAGGATAAATCCCCATTATCCGGAGGAATAATAACAGCTCCGTCGTCCACTACCGTTTTGACGTTCCGCTGAGTGCTTGGATGAAGCCACATATTTGTATCCATAGCAGGAGAAATAAGTAGCGGCGTGTGTCGCTCGAGAGCGAAGGTAACAGCCGTAAGGGCATTATCAGCAATTCCATTAGCTACCTTTCCAAGAGTGGCAGCAGAGCATGGAGCAATCAGCATTAAGTCGCACCAGCGTGCGGCGTGGATGTGCCAAGCCCCTTGATCCATAACGGATTTATCGAACATATCTTTAATCACAGGATTGCGAGAGAGGTTCGACAATATCATCTGCGAGACAAAATGCTCCGATGATGGAGTCATTATTACTTTGACCTCTGCTTGCGCTTTGATAAATTCGCGGACAAGCGAGGGGGCTTTGAATGCGGCAATAGAGCCCGTTACGCCTAATAATATCTTTTTATGTTTCAGAATATCCTGCATATTTCTATTCCTGATTAGTATAGTAATATGTAAACGAAATTGTTGCGATATTACTTTATTTTTGATGGTGATTTTTTTAATTAATAGTTCTATACTTTTTTTCTATATAAGCCAGGACTAATTAATAACAATAGATTGATAATAAGAATGAAAAGTTGTAAGTCGGAGAAATCCATAAAGAATATGGATGAAGTTACTTTATAGCTTTCGAACTCAATTATCCAAGGAAAAAGTAAACCTAATGCTGAAGCAGAAATAATTGCTTTATCCATATCTTTATCTATTATCCAAGCTACGAGCCAAACGAGGCACCAGCTTATTGCGGGCATAAAGTTAATGAGTAGCATTATTCCCAAGGCTGGAGCTAAGCCAATTCCTCCCCGAAATTTCAAAAAAACATTGAATTTATGTCCCAATAGCACGCTTATCGATGAAAAAAATATGATTTGAAAAGAATTTCCAAATAGCCAAGTCGCAAGAATAACAGCTACAATGGCTTTGCACATATCGAAAAGAAGAACTATGATGCCTATCCATTTCTTCTGCGAGAGATTGTAGGCATTCATTGTGCCTACATTTCCCGATCCTTCTTTCGCAATGTTTTTCCCAGTGATTGTTTTTACTAATAACCATGAAATTGGGATTGCCCCAAATAAATATGACACTACCATCATGATTATTAATGTAATATTAGATTGTAGTGTCATATTGAACTCACTGAATATTGATGTTTTTTTATTATTTTGCTAATTTCAAGATTTCCATAATGTCTTCTTTGCTGTATGTTTTTAGCACGCCGAACTTTCCAATAAGCATGACGTTATCTGCTATTTTTTCAATTTCGCTTTCATCTACATTTAGTTCAGATAAAGAGATTGGTGCGCCCCAGCTTTTGTATTTTTGTTTCATTTTGCTAATTGCTTCATCAAATGAGTTAGCATTCCAAACATTCTTTGCCCAGCGTTCGAATGTGGCAGGATTATATGAATACATGTATTTAATCCATGCTGGGAATACGACGGCTAAGCCCTCGGCGTGTGCAACGTTTTGATGATAAGCGCTGATGGAATGCTCAATCTTGTGGCTTGTCCAATCTCCGGCACGGATTCCAATTCCAGAATATCCATTAAGAGCCATTGTGGCAGCCCATGCTAAATTAGCGCGAGAATTGTAATCATTTGGGTTGTTTTGTAGTGCGTCAGTTACTTCGATAATGCTTCTCATCAGGGATTCGTCATAGCTCATAGTTACTAATTGCTCCTTTGCGACGAAGTAATTTTCCATAATATGGCTCATCGCATCAATTGCCCCGTTAGCAGTTTGGTTCCAAGGCAAAGTCATTTGTTTTTCTGGATCAATTATCGCAACTTTTGGGTAGTTTAGCGGCGTGCCCAAAGCCCATTTCTTGTTCTCTTCTGTATTTGTGAGGACGGAATTAGCGTTCATCTCCGAAGCTGTGGCAGAAATTGTAAGGATTACGAAAATCGGCAGTGAATTTTTTACTTTTTCCTTGCCTTCGTATAAATTCCATAAATCATCTGCATAAGTGCCGACAGCTACGGCTTTTGCTTCATCGATTACTGAGCCGCCTCCGATGGCGATAATTCCATCGAGCTGATTTTCGCGGCATATTTGGACGGCTTCGCGCGCGTGAATCAAAGTAGGATTTGGTTGCACGCCCCATTTTTCAACGAATGAAATGTTGTTTTGATTGAGTGATTTAAGCATCTCATCGTATGCACCATTCTTTTTAATTGAGTCGCCGCCCGCCAATACCAATACTTTTTTTAGATTATGCTTTGCGATTTCGTTGCCGATTTGCGGAATAGTATTCTTCCCAAAAATAATTTTTGTGGGATTGTGATATATAAAGTTATCCATATTGTTTTTCCTGTTATTCGTGTTTCTGTTATTATTATTAGAATTTTTTTCTTGTTTTTCTTTCCATAATTCTTCTGAATTGATTTGGCTCATCGCCCTGCTCGTGCCATTTTTGATGATAGTTTGAAGCGAATCAACTCCTTTATTTATGGCGAGTTCTAATGCGTCGCTTTCATCGGGATTAAATGGGGATAATACATAATCAACTAACTCACCAGCCCCAAATTTCTTATCAATTCCCATTCTTAGGCGGTAGAAGTTTGGCGTTTCGAGTTCATCAATAATGCTTGCTAATCCATTATGCCCTCCATCGCTTCCGCCATTTTTCAAATGGACTTTGCCCAAGGGGAAATTATATTCATCAGCTATCGTAATAATATTTTGTGGAGCAATCCCATATTTAGCAGAGATTTTCCGCACCGCTTCCCCCGAGAGGTTCATATATGTGGTGGGGAAGCAAATAACGATATTCTTTCCGGCATATTTTGCTTTGCCAGAATAATAGATATTTGATTCTTTGCTAAGTTCTATCTTGTGCTTTTCAGCAAACTTGCTAAGCACCATCCAGCCGATGTTGTGCCGAGTTTTAGCATATTTCTCGCCTGGGTTGCCCAAGCCTACGATTAGTAATTCACTCAAAATATTAAAATATGGTTTAATTGAAATATTATAAATGTAGACGAAGAGAACTAAGTTCCATTTTCTGTTGTTATTTAAATAATGCCTTATC
>CAZGXC010000010.1:0-23534 GCA_964529535.1 uncultured Hyphomicrobiales bacterium
CGCGACCTCCTGCGTGACAGGCAGGCGCTCTAACCAAACTGAGCTACGATTCCAAATATTAATTGTTGTTTTTTAAGCTAATATTGTTTTTATATAAGTAATTATCATTGAGAATGATTTTAGAGGATAGAAGTGGACTCAAGGAGAATCGAACTCCTGACCTCTTGAATGCCATTCAAGCGCTCTACCAACTGAGCTATGAGCCCATTCAATGAACAATTACTTTTATCAATGCGCAAAAAAGAATACAAAAATAACACTTTTCTTTTAAATATTCAAAAGAAATTTTCAACATCTTCGATATTTTTCATTAATTCAGCAATTATACTCCCGAGTTAATTACTATCAAAATGTTAATACTATCAAAGATGTTAATATAATATCAATTCACAACTGTATTAGGCAATAGGGCATGCCCCTTTGTCTTGCCTTAAATATATACAAAATTTACATCAATTCACAACTATTACTTAAAGTAGTTATAAAAAATCTACAAATAAGAATGCGAATATACGAAAAATATCGTTAATAATCATTACAAGAAGCCCGAACATATTTTCGTATGTCCGGGCTTAATCTTTGAAGTGTTATTAATACAGGTGTATTAATAGCTTGATTCTTCTAATTTTACTTTGCCTCTGAATATTCTATATATTATCACTTGGTAAACCAAAATTAATGGAACACCAATTAAAGCAATGATAAACATTGTGCTTAGTGTGCCTGTTGAAGAAGCACTGTTGTAAGCATTAAGTGAATATTCTGGGTTTGTGCTTGAAATCACAAAGTTCGGGAACATTCCCACGATGAATATTAGCAAAGATAATGCGATTGAAGTAGAAAACACAAGGAATGCTGGCAAGTGTGCTTCTTTTTTCAGGAAAGTAGGCACTGCCAATGCTGCGATAACAGCTAATAATGGCACTGCGTAAAGAACTGGTGCGCTAGCATAATTTGTGAATAGGTGCGGCTGAGATACATAAGTATATGCCAATGTAGCAATATATATTACCATGAAGATAACATAATCTGTCATTGAGGATTTTCTTATGTTCTGTTGCAAATCGCCTTCTGTTTTCACGAGGAGCCATAAGTTCCCGTGCAAGCGAAGAGCTGCGATGCCCATTAATCCGAATACTACTGCATAAGGGTTGAGCAATGGCAATAATCCGCCGTGATATTCCATTTGTGCGTCGATAGGCAATCCTGCTGCTACGTTAGCGAATGCTACACCGAGCAATAGAGCAATTAGGAAGCTGGAAACCATAAAGAGCATATCCCAGATATTTCTCCACTTTGCGTCCTCTACTTTGGAGCGGAACTCCATAGAAACGCCACGGATGATTAATACTAATAGGAATAGCATAAAAGCCGTATAATAGCCTGAGAAGATAGTAGCATAAACGTGCGGGAAGGCTGCAAATGTTGCGCCGCCTGCTGTGATTAGCCATACTTCGTTGCCGTCCCAAATTGGACCGATAGAGTTTAGCAATATTCTGCGTTCTCTATCATTTTTCGCTGATAGGATGTGCATCCCAACTCCTAAATCGAAGCCATCAAGGATGATATATCCTATAAATAATACAGCTATTAAGATAAACCAAATCAAATTGTAATCCATATATTCCTCCTATATTAAACAGTAGCAGGCAAGTCGCCATTTGCTTTCGCAACTGCTTCTGGGCCCGCTTTTACTTTTTTAACTAATAAATAAACAAAGAGAACAAGTAATATTATATAGACCACTGTGAACATTATTAGCGAGAACCATACCTGATCGGCGGTTACTACTTTAGAGATAGCGTCTTTCGTTAGGAGTATTCCTGTTACTGCCCATGGCTGTCTGCCGACTTCTGCTGCTATCCAGCCAGTAAGATTTGCTATATGTGGTAAAATTAAGCCTGTTAAGAATAAATACATAAGCCATTTTTGCTCAAATAATATATTCTTGAATTTATAGAAATATGCCAAAACTATTAATCCGATAAATGCCATTCCTAATGTTATCATGATGTGATATGATTGGAATGTTAGCTGAACTGGTGGTTGCATATCTTTGGGGACTTCATTTAATCCCTGTATTGGGGTTTGTGTGTTAAAGTCTACTAAGAATGATAATAAACCAGGGACTGCAAGACCTTTTACATCTTGGTTATCTTCATCGACGTATCCAAATAAATACATGTCGCCAGGTCCTGTTTTGTAATGTCCTTCGAAGGCTGCTAATTTTACTGGTTGATTTTTGCTAACGCCGACTGCTCCCAAGTGTCCTGTTCCTAATTGGAAGAATACAGCAAGAAGTGCGAAAGGCAAAGCAACTTTGAATGTCATTTTTGCATAATCTACGTGCTTATTTTTAATGATATAATAAGCAGCGATGCCGAGAGCAAAGAATGCTCCAGTAATCCAAGCGCATCCAATTACGTGAATATAGCGCTCAATAGTCGATGGGTTGAAGACCATTGCCCAAAAATCTGTAATTTCTGCACGCACTAATACTTCCACTCCGTCTTTCATCTCTGTAATTAGCTTATATCCAGCTGGAGTTTGCATCCAGGAGTTAGCCACGATGATGAAAA
This sequence comes from uncultured Hyphomicrobiales bacterium, assembly GCA_964529535.1. Classification (GTDB taxonomy): domain Bacteria; phylum Bacteroidota; class Ignavibacteria; order Kapaibacteriales; family UBA2268; genus CALLXS01. Next base: position 2,580 of record CAZGXC010000010.1, read on the forward strand.
ACGCACTGAGAGTAGCACCTGCGGTTACTAAAACAGCTGAAACAAAGTGCATTTTAGCAGATACTTTATTCCAACCGAAGAGGAGAATGCCGAGGAAGACAGATTCTAGGAAGAACGCGAAGAGCGCTTCCATTGCCAGAGGGCTTCCGAAAATGTCGCCCACGACTCGTGAATACTGCGACCAGTTTGTTCCAAATTCAAATTCCATAACTATTCCAGTTACTACTCCCACTCCGAAAACGAGAGCGAAGATTTTAGTCCAGAATTTAGCGAGAATATCCCATTTATCATCTTTGGTTTTTAAGTGCATATATTTAATAAATACTAACACCATGCCCAAACCGATACTTATCGGCGGATAAAGGAAATGGAATCCTGCTGTTACTGCAAATTGAATTCTCGATAGTAATTCTACATCCATTATACAATCCTTTTTGTTGTTTAATAAAAAAATTAATTCGTTTTTTCTACTTTTTTAATTTCAACATTTACTCGTTCATTAAGACGGATTATTTCAATATTATTCGTATTTGATAACGAATAATTATTATTTATTATTGCATTATTTTTTTTCAAAATCGCAAATCCTTTATTTAAAGGATTTAGCGGATATAATGTTCTAAAAATCTTTTCTAAATGTTCATTATGATTCATAATGTTTTGAAGATTGCTTGTTATAGCTTTCTTCAAAGCAATAATACTTTCGTCTAACCTTTGTTTTTCAATATTAAGATTGTCTTGTATTCTTCTGATTCCGTAGCTTTTGGTGAGGTTTCCAATCTCGTCTTTATGCTCTTGAATATTTTGCTTTACGGTGCTTAATATGTTATATATATTATCATTAAGGAAATTTATTAAATCGCTTTTTAATACTGGGCTCGCTATTTCCGCAGCGGCAGTCGGCGTAGCTGCTCGTAGATCAGCTGTGAAATCAGCTATCGTGAAGTCTGTTTCGTGCCCGACAGCAGAAATGATCGGAGTTTTGCAATTATGAATTGCATCAGCTACTATTTCCGTGTTGAAAGCCCATAGGTCTTCAATCGAGCCTCCACCCCTTCCGCATATTATTACATCTAATTTTTTCTTATCTAATTCTTTTATGGCATTAGCTATATCACTTGCGGCATCATCTCCCTGCACGATTGCAGGTCTGAAATAAACACTTGCGGCAGGCATTCGCCTCTCAATCGTAGAAAAAATATCGCGGATTGCAGCTCCAGTTGGCGAAGTGATCACCCCTATTTTCATTGGCATTTCTGGAATGGATTTCTTAGAAGCCTGATCAAAATAACCCTTTTCCTGTAGTTTTTGCTTTAACTCCTCAAAAGCTATAAACAAAGAGCCCTGCCCCAATGGTTGCATCGTAATACAATCCAATTGATATTGACCGCGAGGTGGATAAACGCTTATCTGTCCTGTTATCAATACTTTCATTCCATCTTTGGGGAGGAAGTTTAGGATACGAGTTTTCCACATCACAACTGATATTTGAGCGAAATCATCTTTCAGAGAAAAATATCTATGCCCCGAAGAATGTGGCTTATAATTCGATATTTCTCCGACTACGGACACCATTCCTAAGCCCTCTTTCAGAAGATAGCTTATTGAACTGGTTAGTTCCGATACGCTGACTTGCTCTTTTGCCATGTCTGTTATTTATTCAATAGTTATTGTATGAAGTCAAATATTATCAATTATTCTAAAACATCTTATTTATTGCAAAATTTCAATAAAATATGCTCCGAAGGCTCTGCCTCTTTCATATTTTTCTATTGAAATATTTAGCGGGCTAAGTTTCCCATTATCATTAGAAAATATTTGCTTACCGCTTTTATAAGCATCAAAGACATCGCTAAAAGTGTAATCTTCTTTAGCATTTTCAAAAGTTAGAGCTAATACTTTTAGGATATTTTTTTGCAACATAACCCCATGTGAATAATCAGTAAAAGCTTCAGTTTTACTGTTCAATTTAAAAATCACACCATCTCGATAGACGATAAAAATTGGATTTGGGCTTTTCTCTATGATATTATCTAAGACCATTTCAGAAGTTCTATATTCCCTCTCCACGGAACTATTTTGAATAGCTATATCAATGTGCATTTTCAGCATCTTATTATCAAAAGGCTTTATAAGCACATCAAAATTACAATCCAAGCCAGCTTCTTTGAAGATAGCAGCGTTTTCGTGCCCAGTCAGGAAAATAATAGGAATGCTATATTTTGATTTTATTACTTTGCTTGTCTCAATACCATCATACAAACTGTTTGCGAGCTCAATATCCATGAGAATGACATCGACGTCATTATTCCCAACATAAGCAACTGCTCGAGTGCTGTTTTTCCTAATTTCAGTATCGTAGCCAAATGATTGCACAGCTTTCTGTGTTAATTTTGCCATCAGCGGTGTATCATCTACTATCAATATTTTGGGCGTTTTTTCCATGGTTTATTCACTTTAGCAATTTTTAAAAAATGCAATATAATTATTTTTTCTTTTAAATTAAAATAATATTTTATTTTTTTGTAAATTTGCATACCGCACTTTTGTAAATTTATAATAATTTGGAAACTATAATTGAAATTAGAACTAAATAAAAAAGGAAGAATTGACTGGGTAATTTTAATAACTGTGCTATGCTTAATGCTGTTTAGTATAGGCTTTGTGTTTAGTGCCAGTGCCCAGAAATCATTCGTAAAAACAGGCGAATTTTATTCATATTTGCTAAACCACGGCTCCAAAGTTATTATTGGAATAGTTGTGATGTTCATTTTTTCGGTTCTGGATTATCATATCTGGCAGAAAATCTCAAAATATGTAATTACTTTTGCCCTAATCCTTCTGGTCTTAGTATTTATTATTTCGGTTCCGGTTAATAATGTGTATCGCTGGTTAGATTTGGGTTTTATTGCATTCCAACCCTCTGAATTAGCTAAGTTTGCATTGATTTTACACCTGTCCACTCTTTTAGCAGAGAGGCAATCTGTTATCAAGAGTTTTAAATTCGGAATGCTTCCTTCGCTAATTTGGAGCATCTTGATATGCGGATTGATAGCAGTTCAACCAAACTTCTCGAATGCTTTCATCACTTATGTTTTGGCATTATCACTAATGTTCATTGCGAATATCAACTTAAATCATATCATCGTAACGGGATTTGTATCAATGGTGATAGCCGCAATTTTCGCCTTCTCGGCTTCGTATCGTGTGCAGAGATTTGTCTCATTCTTCGGTTGGAGCGACGACCCATCGCATATTGATAAATATAGTTACCAAACTCAGCAGGCTATTCTCGCTTATGGGAACGGTGGCTTAAGTGGCGTTGGACCGGGGCAAAGCAGGCAGAGTAATTTATTTTTGCCTGAATCCTTTGGAGATTTCATTCTTCCAATCATCGGCGAAGAATACGGCTTCATCGGAGTTTCATTAGTTCTCCTTGCTTTTCTGATTATTATTTGGCGTGGCTTGAAAATCATCAAAAAAGCTCCCGACGATTTCGGATATTTCTTAGCTGCGGGTATTGTAATTACTTTTACAATGTATGCGATGATTAATTCCGGCGTAAGCTGCGGGATTTTCCCCAACACCGGCGTGCCAATGCCATTTATCAGCTACGGCGGAACGGCTATTTTGATTTACTCAACAGCGATTGGAATCTTGCTAAATATTTCAGCAGCTACGAATCTATACCCAAGAAAACCAAAGGAATAAAGTTTTTTAGAATTTTCTATCATTAATACTATTATTAATATTATCATTATCTGCTGATTCTTTGTTTAATTCCTCAATTATTATTAAATTGCGATTCTGAAATTGAGAATTATTTTTAAATATAAATTGTAAGTAAATATGGCTAACATTAAAAGAAGAGACTTCGTCAAAACTTGTGGCTTGGGCGTTACGGCTGCTCTGGCAACTGGTTTCTTGACTAAAGACTTGCTCGCCGCTGGCGAAGCTCATACGAAAATGAAACAAGGCGAAATAAATACTTTCGGGCTATCTACTGAAGATATGCAGAAGCTCCTAAATATTGCCTTGTCCAAAGGTGGTGAGTTCTCAGAATTATACTTCGAATATACGATTGATAACTCCATCGCTATGTCTGAAGATATTATCAAAAGCTCATCGCAAAACATTAATCAAGGCGTGGGAGTCCGCGTAATCAAAGGCACACAACAGGGATATGCCTTCACAAACGAAATTCGTTTTGATAAAATCAAAGAAGCTGCCCTAACTGCTGCAGCAATCGCTGAAGGAAATGCTAAAATTACTGCCGCAAATTTAGAGAAAATCAAAAATAGCTCTAATTATTACGTGCTGAATAACTTAATATCTGATAAAGATTTACAAACAAAAATCGATTTAATCAAAGAATCATACGAAGCAGCAATGCAACACGATAGCAAAATCATCAAAGTTGATTCCAGTATCGTTGATTCAATCCAATACGTTACTATTGCTAACAGCCTCGGATTGCTAATTTCTGATGTGAGACCACAAGTGAGATTAGTAACAAGAGCAACAGCAGAGAAAAATGGCGTGCGCGGAACTGGTTCAGCAAATAATGGTGGTAGAATTGGCTATGACTTCTACAAAAGCGAAGTTACTCCAAAGCAAATCGGCATTAATGCGGCAAAAGAAGCCCTTGAACTGCTCGAAGCTGATTTCGCTCCATCAGGTGAATACACAGTTGTATTAAGCAAACATCAATCTGGAGTGATGATTCACGAAGCCGTGGGACATCCCCTCGAAGCTGATGCGAATTGGAAAAAGCAATCAATTATGGCTGATAGAGTAGGCGAAGTCGTTGCAAGCGAGCTAATTAGCATTTATGATGATGCTACTATCCCGCATTATCGTGGTTCATTAAATATTGACGATGAAGGCGTTGAATGCCAAAACGTAAGCCTTATTGAAAAAGGGAAGTTAGTAGGATATTTGAATGATAGATTGTCTGCAAAAATCATGAATACCAAACCGAATGGACACGGCAGACGCGAAAGCTATCGCAATATTCCAATCCCAAGAATGAACAATACAATGCTGGCAAAGGGCGAAAGCACTCCAGAAGACGTAATAAAATCAGTTAAAAAAGGATTCTATGCTCAATCATACCAAGGCGGAATGGTCGAAAATACAGGAAAATTCACTTTCTCTGTGAATCTCGGATATTTAATCGAAGATGGCAAATTAACCAAACCATTAAGAAACGCTACTTTGATTGGCTCGAATATCGACATCTTGAAAAATGTAGATATGATAGCAAACGATACAGGAATATTTTTAGGAACTTGCGGAAAGAGCGGGCAATCAGTCCCAGTAACAGCAGGCACACCAACTTTAAGAATTAAAAAAATGACAGTAGGAGGAGTATAAAAATGGAAGATAAAGGATATTTAAAATTAGCGGAGAAATTCTGCAAATACGGTAAAGATAAAGGCGCTTCTGAAATTCAAATTTCTATTTATGATGGAAAAGACTTCAGCTGCGAATGTCGCGAAGGCAATATCGAGCAATTAGAGCAAGCAAATACAAGCTCCGCAAATATCAAAGTAATCGTTAATCAGCAAACTGCTACTGCGAATACAAGCGATCTCTCTGACAATACTCTCGAAGATACCATCCTCAAAGCTATTGAAAGAGCGAAATACTCAAGCAAAGATGAATTTGCTGGATTGCCAACAAGATTTGCTGCTAAGCCAAATGTTGAAGATCTTGACATCTATTGTAAAGATATTGACAACATGGAGGCGTCAGAGAAAATCAATTATGCTAAAAAAATTGAAAAGGTTGCTCTAAGCGATAAACGCATCAAAAATTCTGGAGGATCTTCCTGCAGCACCGGCGTTTCCTATCGCATATTAGCAAATTCCAATGGCTTTTCTGGGCAATATCAATCTACTTATTTCAGCGCTGGAGTTAGCCTCCAAGCGGGAACAAAAGATGAGTTCCAAGAAGATTATTGGTATGAATCCACTCGCAAAAAGCAATATATCCCAGCCCCTGAGAAAATTGCTCAAACAGCTATCGAAAGAGTAACAAGATTAGTTGGCGCGCGGAAAGTTAAATCCCAAGTAGTTCCAATAGTATTCGATCCACAAATGGCAGGCTCGTTAATTGGCTTCTTAATTTCTTGCTTGTATGGTTCTTCAATCTATATGAAGCAATCATTCCTCGTCGATAAATTAGGCGAGCAAATCGCAGCCCCAGAGCTAAATATTTATGATAATGCGCACTTACCGCATCTTTCTGGCACTCGCCCTTGGGATAGCGAAGGAACGATAATGGAAAATACTCCAATCATCCAAAAGGGCGTTTTGAAAAGCTACCTACTTGATACATATTCAGCCAAAAAACTAAATATGATGTCTACAGGGCATGCTTCTGGAATTTCAAATTGCTACGTAGTCCCCGGCACTGCATCTCAACAAGAAATCATTAAATCCGTGGAAAATGGATTATTCCTAACTAATACTATTGGTCAGGGGACCGTCCCAACAAGCGGAGATATTTCCAAAGGTGCCTTTGGTCTATGGATAGAAAATGGCAAATTAACCTATCCAGTGCATGAAATTACTTTCACGGGAAATCTTGGCGAAATGCTTAAGAATATAGAGATGATTGGAAATGATCTTGATATGAAGAGCTCAATTTCGTCTCCGACACTCAAAATTAACAATGTCAGTATTTCCGGAATATAAATTACGAAATCAAGAAAAGAGGCTGCTAAGCAAAATAGCAGTCTCTTTTTATTAATAACATCCTACAAAGGACATTTTTCTTATCGAAAAATTATCTGCAAAAGATTTTAGTTTTTTACAACAATACATCATTAGAATTGATTATAAATAAGGTATAAGGTATGCAAATCCACGAATTTTCGCTAATCAAAACAGCAGTTTTTGCAGTTATTTCAATATTCTCATTCGCTTTGCTCTACTCCAATCTAAGAAAAGTAATTCGATCCATCAGAATTGCCAAAGATGAGGACAGGACGAATCGTATATTCCACAGAATTGCCAAAACCTTCAGAATTGCGATATTACAAGAGAAGATCCTCCGCAAAGAAGAAGCAGGCACGATACATGTTTTCATATTCTGGGGATTTTTATTACTGCTATTTTCTGCCGCAGAAGCGTTAATTCAGGGCTTTATCCCTCATTTTTCTTTAAATATTCTTGGATATTTTTACTCCTTTATCTCATTTTCCACAGATATTTTTATAATATTAATCTTGCTCTCGTTAATTACAGCAGCTGCCCGACGCAACTTCATCAAAATACCGCGTTTACAGGGCGACAGCAAAGAGAAAAGAGACGCAGCCATAATACTTACATCGATTTTCATTATAGTTGCTTCGCTTGCTGTTTGCATAGCTTCTGCTGAAACATTAGCGCACAGCGAATACTCCGCACACTTTTTGCAATATTTATTAGCTGGAATGATTAATATCAATCCTACTCTATTTTATGAAATTTCTTGGTGGGTGCATATTGTAGCAATATTTTCATTGATGAATTACCTTCCTTTCTCTAAGCATTTGCACGTATATTTCGCCATTCCGAATGTTTTCTTTTCTGATGATTCTCATGTTGCGCTAAAAAATATTGATTTCAAAGATGAAACAAATGAGAAATTTGGGGCAACAGAAATCAAAGATCTTTCTTGGAAAAACCTATTTGATGGCTATTCATGCACTCATTGCGGTAGATGCGACGAAGTCTGCCCAGCAAATTCAGCAGGAATGACGCTAAAGCCGAGAGACTTGATGATGAGCATCAGGAAAAATGCAGAAATTCACGCGAACGAGATTTCTAATAATCAAGAAATATCCGAATCTCCCTTTATTGATACTTTCTTCCCCAAAGAATCTCTTTGGGAATGCACTACTTGTGCCGCTTGTATGAACGAATGCCCAGTTAATAATGAGCATGTTCCAGCAATAATTGAATTTAGACGCGGAAAAGTAATGATGGAATCTGACTTCCCGCCACAATTACAAACAGTGTTCGAAAATTTAGAATCTTACGGAAGCCCTTGGGCTGTCGGCGAAGATAAAAGATTAGATTGGGCGACGGGGACAAACGTCAAACACATCAATGATAATCCAGATCCCGAAATTCTATTTTGGGTGGGGTGCGCCGGTGCCTTCGACGAAAAAGCAGCCAGAACATCAAGAGCAATAATAAAGATACTCGAAACTGCAGGCATCAATTACGCAGTCCTTGGCGAACAAGAGCGTTGCAATGGTGATATTGCCCGCAGATCAGGCAATGAATACCTTGCGGATATGCTTATTACATCCAATATAGAAACATTAAAGCTTCATAATATTCGCAAAATTCTAACGACTTGCCCGCATTGCTATAATACATTTAAAAATGAATATCCGAACTTTGGCTATCGCCTCGAGGTTGTTCATCATACAGAATTAATAAATCAATTAATAGAATCCGGTAAGTTATCTATAAACAAAGAGTTATTAAGCAACAATAAAGAAACAGAGACAAAATATACTTACCACGATTCCTGCTACCTCGGAAGATATAACAATATCTACGAAGCTCCACGAAAGGTTCTCGAAAAATCCGAAATCTATGTTACTGAAGCAAAGCGAAATAGAAGCAATGGCTTATGTTGTGGCGGTGGCGGAGGTGGAATTTTCATCGACAATTCTTCAAAAGATAAAATCAACGATATGCGCACTCGCGAATTATTAGAAACATCTTGCGATGTCGTCGCATCGAATTGCCCATTCTGCCAAATAATGCTCTCCGATTCTCTGAAATCCCTCGGGCATCCTGAAGTAGAAGTCAAAGATATTGCAGAGATTGTTGCCGAAAAGATTGAATCATCTCATTGAAAGACTGAAACATCTGATTGAAATATTGAATCATATGATCGATTATTATCAGATACGATTGTAATAATATAAAAAAAGAATGTAATAATAAAAAAAGAAGTTGAACCCCAAATGGTTCAACTTCTTTTTACATAAGATACTTATTCAGCTATGGTTTATCCCTGCCAAAATTCTTTACCGCGTAGGAAAACAGCTAAATCAGTGTCTCCTGCTTTTTCTTCTGCCATTTTAATCTGTTGAACGGCAGTAGCGTCATAAGTTGGTAAATCAATTGCTTGGAATACTCCCATTGGTTTTGGAAGTAATGGATCTTTCGCCATATTAGCTATAATAAATGCTAAAGTGGTATCCTTTTCATTATGAACGAGAGCATCATTAATGCTATTATTACCTTCGTTGATATTGAATACTACAGGAGTATGCCCATCAATTTTAATAGCTTTATCGCTATTTTCTCCGAATACGAATGGTTTTCCGTGTTCGAGGGTGATAGTATTCTCTTTCGCTAATTTTTTATCTCTAAATGGGTCGAATACTCCATCATTAAAGATGATACAGTTTGTATATACTTCTACGAAGGAAATACCTTTGTGCTTTGCTGCTCTTTCGATGACATTTGCTAGAAGTTTCGCATCTACATCAACTACTCTTGCTACAAATGACGCACCAGCACCGAGCGCTAAAGCAGAAGGATTGAAAGGATTATCAACCACTCCCAAAGGAGAAGATTTAGTAACTTGCCCTGGCTTCGATGTAGGAGAATACTGCCCTTTTGTTAGGGAGTATATTTCGTTATTGAACATTATTACATTTAAGTCAATATTCCTGCGGCAAGCGTGGATAAAGTGATTTCCGCCAATACTTAGGCAATCTCCGTCTCCAGTTGGCACCCAAACCGATAGATCAGGTCTTGAGAATTTTAATCCAGAAGCAATTGCTAAAGCTCTTCCGTGAATAGTATGCATTCCATAAGTATCCATATAGTATGGAAAACGGCTGGAGCAACCAATTCCAGAAACGAAAGCAATTTTCTCTTTTGCAATGCCTAATGTAGGCAATACTCTTTGAATATGTGCTAAAACGGAGTAGTCTCCGCAACCAGCACACCAACGGACATCTTGATCTGGTTTAAAGTCTTTTGAAGTTAATTCTACTTTGCTTTCGCGTGGCAGATTGGCGATTTCATCTAATTTATAATAACTCATATTAATTTCCTCCTTTGCCAAGAATTTCTAATACTTTTTCTTCAATTTCTGCAGATTTGAATGGTCTGCCCTCAACCAAGTTATATTGAATTACATCTACTAAGAATTTCGAGCGAATAACCGTAGCTAATTGCCCCATATTATTTTCTGGAATTAATATATTTTTGAAGTTCTTAAGAATAGACGCTAAATTCTTTGGGAATGGATTAATATAATTCAGATGGCAATATGATACTTTTGTGCCATTTGCTGATAACTTATCCCAAGCAGTTTTAGTTGCTCCGTAAGTCGAACCCCAAGCGAGAACCAAAAGTTCTCCACTCTCTTCGCCGTAGAGTTTCGCATCAGGAATATCATTGGCGATTGCTTCGATTTTCGCAGCTCTATACTTGATCATAGCTTGGTGATTTTGTGGATTACTGCTTTGATTTCCAGTAATATGCTCTTTCTCTAAGCCACCAATTCTATGCTCCAAGCCTGGAGTGCCTGGCACTGCCCAAGGTCTTGATAAAGTTTTTTCATCTCGTTTATATGGAGCATAAGTTTCTTTATCAGTTGCATATTCGACGGTGATTTCAGGCAATGTAGATACATCCGGTATCTTCCATATTTGAGTGCCCTGCGCTATATAACCATCGGTTAATAAAATCACAGGCACCATGTATTTCATTGCTATTCTGGCAGCTTCGATTGCCATATCAAAGCAACCATAAGCAGTAGAAGCCGAAATTATAGGAATTGGTGCTTCTCCGTGTCTGCCATACATAGCAAGGAATAAATCCGATTGCTCTGGCTTTGTCGGAATACCTGTGCTCGGACCAGCACGCATTACATCTACAATGACTAAAGGTAATTCAGTCATTACTCCCAATCCCAAAGCCTCTACTTTTAGAGATAATCCGGGACCTGATGTAGTAGTTACTGCTAAATATCCACCAAATGCAGCACCAATGGAGCTACAAATACCGGCTATTTCGTCTTCAGCTTGGAATGTTTTTACTCCAACATGCTTGTATTCAGCTAAGTTATGAAGGATTTCCGTCGCTGGTGTAATAGGATAAGAACCGAGGAATAGTGGCACTTTGGCGAGCTTGGAAGCCGTTACTAAACCCAATGCTACTGCTTCGTTTCCTGTAATATTTCTGTAATAGCCTTCTGCTAATTTTGAGTGGCAAAGACAGAATGTATTTTTAATTCTCTGGTCATTTTTGGCATATTCAAATCCGGCATGTAGGATTTTGATATTTGCCTCCATCACCTCTGGTTTTTTAGCGAATTTACTTTTCAGCCAAACTTCAGTATGCTCCGTTGGAAGGTCATAAATGAAGTATAGCATTCCAAGTGCGAAAATATTTTTTGTCTTTTCTATCGCTTTCGGAGATAGATTTGAACCAGCCAAAACAGTTTTCACTTCTTCGCTGATGTCTATATCTATTAGGGTATAATTACTCAAAGAATTATTATTTAGCGGACTTTCGTCATATTTTGCTAATTTTAGATTTTTATCATTGAATCCCTGAATATTCGTAATAATGATACCATTTGGTTTTAAGTTTGGCAAATTCACTTTCAGAGATGAGGCGTTCATTGCCACAAGAGTATCATAATAATCACCTGAAGTATGCACTTTTCTGCCTGCATGCACGGAATATGCACTTACGCCATAAAGAGTGCCTTCGGGAGCGCGTATCTCGGCTGGGTAATCCGGGAATGTGTTAACGTCAATTCCGAGACTCGCTGCTGTATGCGAGAACTGAGTTCCAGATAGCTGCATACCATCTCCGGAATCGCCGGCAAAACGAATCGTAACGTCTTGCAAATCAATTACTTGTCTGTCCATTATTCTACTGTTAATGTTACTCGATTAGTTAATTTAGCTACAAAAATAAGGAAATTATTTAGATTAACGAAATTTTTCTTTAATTATTTGCTAAAGTGGGGATAATATTATGAAAATCTTATAAATTTTTGATGAGAAATTCTATAGTACAAAAAAAAGCTACCCTGATTATCTGAGTAGCTTCTTTTTATATTTTCTGTTTGGCTTATTCCATTTCTTGAGTAGCTCTTTGCTGTCTGCGAGCTGCTTTTTGGCGAGCCAATCTTTTTTCTACGGAAGGCTTAGAGAAAGCTGTTCTCTTTTTAAATTCGCGAAGAACTCCGCTTCTTTCGTATTTTTTCTTGAACCTTCTTAAAGCGCGGTCAATGCTTTCGTTATTTTGGATAGTTACACCAATCACTTTTAATTACCCCTTATATTTTATTTAGTTTATTAAATTCTCTATTAATTTTTTCTCTCCAATTTTTTCAAATTGGACTACTATTGCTCTGCCACCAGAGGATAGCACTTCTTTTGCTTTTACTATCCCTACGTCTTCCCAAACTGCATGGAAAATTACATCTCCGATTTGGTATTCGTCGCGAGGATTATATTTTTTCTCATCTTCGCGTGATAGCTCTACGACTGCTCTGTTTTTATTATCTTGCTCTGCTTCGATAATATCTAAATTTATTAATTGGGAGTGCCTGCTACGTGTGCATCTTGCCCATTGATGGCGACCTTTTTCGCTTTCAATTGGCTCGCCAATTAGCTCATGTTTTGTTTCTCTCATTAAAAATGGAGAATATAAATTAATATATTTAGCTCTGCGTGTCCGCTTTCTTTGAACTGCCATTATAGATTTCTACATTATATTAGAAAAAGTTTACAAAATTACGGAAATTTCCAACATTTTCCAAAATATATTTATCTTTTTATTTTTATTCGAGCTATTTCTTTTCGCTCATGATGCTTTTTAGCTTGCTTATCATTGGGATTGGAGTAGGATCCACGCCCCTTATTATAGCTAAATAGTAGCTTACCCAATCGCCTAAGTATATTAATTCTAATATTGCGGATAAATAATCCTCAGCGGCATGAGCAATATCTGTAATGGAGTCTACTTTATCTTTCAATAGCTCTATATTTGCAGCAAATCTGTGGGCTATTCTTTCGTTGTCGAGTTTGCTCATAAAGTTAATAATTGATGTTTTATTTATTATTAACTTTGGATTTTCAAAGCTATTTACGAAGTTATGATTCATTTCTGGTAGCACGGTGCTGTAGCAAATTTGCTTTGCATTCTCTTGGATTTGCCCACACCAGCGCAAGCTAACAGCTCTAAATTTGCTACTCGAAATAATGAGTGGCATCGAATTATGCTGTATTTTTGCGATGTTATATGCTATATTTGTATCATCTGTAATTGACAGCATATCAGATAGTGGTTGCAATTTCGAGACAGCTTCTGTAAATGCTTGGATTATCTTTTTTCCCTCTGTTTTAGTTATGAGGCAAGAGTTTAAGATTGTATAGAATTGTGCTGTGAGTGAATATCCCAAAGCTGCTCTTGGCTGGAAGCCTTCTGGAATTTGAAGGTATTTCAGCTTGTTTTTCTTTGCTAATTCGAGTAATTTTCCTCCCGATGCTATGCAAGCAATGCGTTTTGTTTTTGTTAATGCTTCATTGAATGCTTGCAATGTCTCTTCTGTTTCTCCGGAATAGCTACTACAAATGACGTATGTTTTGTCGTCTATAAAGTTAGGTAATTCATATTCGCGAGATAGGTGGATTTTGAGTTTAGTTTTAAATTGAGAATGAAGGAAGAAATCGCGGAGAATATCCCCAGCTATTGCGGAGCCGCCCATTCCAATAATCACTAAATCATAGCTCATTGCCTTGGTATCAGCAAAGCCCTTAAAATTTTTGCTTAATTCTATTGCTTTTTCAAATTGCTGGGGAACTTCTTTAATTATCGTGTACATTCCAGCAGCATCAATTTTTTTATAATCTTGTTTAATATTCATTTCCGACTTGTTATTTATTCTGTTTGTCTATTATTTTGCTAATTTAGCTTATTCACTGTTATTTCTTGAGGGTTACAGTGAATGTGCTTCCTACATTTTCTTCACTTACGAAAGATATTTGCCCGCCCATGACATCTATGAATTTCTTCACTATGGATAAGCCTAGACCTGTCCCAGCCACAGCACCGACGTTGTTGAATCTATGATATGTTTCAAACAGATGCGAACGTTTGTCTTTCGGGATGCCTATTCCTCTATCTTGGACGCTTACTTGAATGAATTGATCGCTATCTACGATATTCACAGTAACCAATGACTCTGCTGGGGAGTATTTTATTGCATTGGAGAGCAAATTAATCATAATTTTGCTAAATAGATTTAAATCTGTATTCAATTCAATATTTTCATTTTCGCAAAGAACTTCAATAGTATGATTATTTTTATCCGTTAATTTAATATCATCAATAATTGAAAGAATCAATTTGTATATTTTGATTTCTGTATTAATAACGGTAATTTTTCCTGCCTCTGTCTTCCCAATGATTAGCACATCATCCAATAGGTTTGTCATGGATTTTACAGACAATTGAATATTAGTCAAGCTCTTGATAAACTCTTGCTTTTCTCTAATGTCGAAATATCTTTCCATTAGATATGTGGATGATAATATTACCGTTAGTGGAGTTCTATACTCATGGGAAACAATGGAAACAAATCGGGTTTTCATTTCTCCCAATTCTTTCTCTTGCACTATGGCATTTTCCAATTCTTTTTGAGCTTTTTCTAAGGCGTCTTGGGTGCGTTTTCTTTCTTCATTCTCAAATTTTAGCTCTACAAGAGCATCCTCTAACTGATGAGTCCGCTCCTCTACTCTTTGCTCTAATTCAGCATTTAGCTTGTAAATTTCCTGTTCAGAATGTTTTCTGGCAATAGCTAATGAAATCTGATTTGCCACAAATAGTAGCAATTCTTTATCGTCGCTATCATACCTTATTCCTTCAGTATAGCTTTGGATGACGATTGCACCAATTACTTTATCTGACTCCAAGAGAGGCACTCCTAACCAATCAATGGATGGAGCACCTACAGAATCTACCTTCCCTTCAGCGACCAATTTATTAAATTCTTCTGGATCGCACAACAATGGCTTTTTCGTATCAATAACTAAACCAGTAAGGGTGTTGCCCGGGTTAATAGGTTCAGGTGTTGTGTCATATTCATCTATAAAATATACAAATTCTAGAAGATCTTTTTCTTCTGAATAGAAAGCAATGAAAAAGTTGTTTGCAGGGATTAGTCTATTAATTTGAAAATGTATATTATTGTATATTTCATTAATATCATCGCAATTATTAATATCTTCCGAGATTTGATAAACAATCTGTTGAATTTCCTTTTTTCTCTCTATATTATCCAATTTCTTACGTAAATCCTTTATTGTCTTCCTTAATCGAATAAAGAGTATAGTAATGATAACTAGCGCAAGAACTACAATTATCCCAAGGACAGATTTGAAAAAACTCTTATAATTTCCCTTGGCTTTTTCGTGTGCCACAAGATCAACATAGGCTTTTCTCGGAGCATTTATCCATTTTCTAATATTGTCCAATAACCTGACATCCAAATTGCTATCTATTTCAATTTTATCAATAGCATTAAAAAAAACGGAATCATTAATATGAGTTTTACTGCACAAGGGAACAGTTGCAATAGGTTTGCTTACAATCTCGATATTATCATAATATTTATTTTCATTAGTTAGGCAATAGTAATATTGAAGATCTGGCACAATAGCGCAATCATATTCTCCAGTGCTGATTTGACTAACTATTTTTGCCATTTTACATGCTGATTTGACTTTAATATTGTGTTGCTTCAGCAGTAAATCTAACAAATCATCATTGATTGCGAGGTTTTTAGTCTTCTTCAGGTCATCCAATGTTTTAATTTTATGATTATCTTTATTGTAAATGATAATATAATCGCAGTATGAATGGCGAGAACTAAAGAAGTTGTTAATGTTTTCTTTCTCGGTTTTTTCTGAAAGTGCATCGAGATTAAATGATGTAATTACATCTATTTTATTTTGATTAAATAACTCATTCAGTGATTGAACATTTCCAGGAACAAATTCTAACTTAAACTTTAATTGTTCTGCTATAATTTTATAAAATTCTACTACATACCCAGAAGCTTTGCCCTGCTTATTAGTAAATTCAAAAGGTGCAAAATTCTCTCTATAACCCAATCTATATACTTTCTCTGACGGAGATTTCTCAACCGCGGAAAGCATACCAAGATTCGCTATAAATACGAAAATCAATATATATACGTTTACTATGTATCGCATTGTAGTATCTTTATTAATTATTTTATCAATTATACGAATGCAAAAATATGATTTTTCTCTCAGAATAAAAATTATTTGTAATAAAACTTAATCTTTTCTACGTGTTTATGCCATCTGAAATAGCAAACCTACAATTACAATATATAAAAGGCATTGGTCCCAAAAAAGCCGAAGTCTTGTTTAATGAGAAAATCAAAAATACGATTGATCTAATCAATTACTTCCCAAGAACTTACATCGACAGGAATGCAACAACTTCGATAAAAGCAATTATTATACAACTCTTATCGGACAATAATCAAAATTCAGAAGCCCTGATTGAGAATTATATTCATAAAGTTGAATATAATATCGTAGCGAAGATAGCAAACAAAGCATTGAAGCAGTATTCAGGCAAAAAAAAATATCTTAAAATCACAGTCCAAGATGATTTCGGGACTAATGCAGAAGTCATTTTTTGGAGTTATGCTGATTACTATAATAAGATTTATGAAATTGGCGATTTAATAAGTATCTCCGGCAAACCTGAATTATCACCTAATAACAAGATATCCTTCTCTCATCCGGAAGTTAATAAAATTGAATTTGATGATAATTCAAAATCTGACAACACAAAACATGATAAAACAAAACGCGAAAATTCTATTATTCCTATTTATCCATCGCCAGAGAGCTTTAAGAAATCAGGAATTACTAATAAATTAATTTTTGAAGCGATAAAATCCGCTTTAGAACTTGAGTTGGATTATATTCCCGAAACCTTGCCTAAATACGTGCTAGAAGATAATTCTTTTCCCGACATTAAAACATCGATTAAGTCTTTGCATATCCCTAAGTCTTATGAAGATATTGAACTTTCAAAGAATAGATTTAAATTTGAGGAAATACTATATTTTGAATTGTTCTTGGCTCTTAAACAAGCAGGAATCAAACTCCACGAGCCGGGGATAGTCATTTCTCCGAAAAGCAAATTAGCGAGAAAAGTATTCGAGGATTTAAATTTTAAGCTGACTCGCGACCAAATTAAAGTAATTAATGAAATCGCAAACGATATGAAGAGCGGTCGCCCGATGAATAGGCTCTTGCAGGGTGATGTTGGCTCTGGAAAGACTATCGTTGCTGCTCTGTCGATGCTGACAGTTATCGAAGCAGGCTATCAAGTTGCTTTGATGGCTCCAACGGCTATCCTCGCCGAACAGCATTATAACTCTTTCAAGAAATTGCTCAAAGATGTTGATATTAATATTACTTTATTAACTGGTGGAGCAAAAAATAAAAAGAAATTAGGCAAGATTGAGGAAATCAATCTCGGAAATGCGCAGATAATCATTGGCACGCATTCTCTATTTGAGGATTATGTTACATTCAATAACTTAGGGCTTGTGGTAATCGATGAGCAACACCGTTTCGGCGTAGAACAAAAGGCAAAGACCATTAAAGCAGCTAAAATGTCCAACCCCGAACAGATTAGCCCACACACGCTTGTAATGAGTGCTACCCCCATCCCCCGCACTTTGGCTCTTACAGTTTATGGAGATTTAGATGTATCGATAATTCGCGAAATGCCTGCAAATCGTCTGCCGATACGAACAAAGGTTGTATTTGAAAGCCAACTCGAATCCGCCTATCAGTTTATCAGAGACGAAGTCCAAGATGGCTCCCAAGCCTATATTGTCTTTCCTTTAGTGGAGAAATCCGACAAATTAGCCGAACTTAAATCTGCCGTAGAATATTACGATTTGCTGAAAGATACTGAATTTGCTGAAATTAGATGCGGACTCTTGCACGGACAAATGACTCCCGCCGAGAAAGAAATGGTCATGGCAGACTTTTATGCAAAGAAATTCGATGTTCTAATTGCTACTACGGTGATTGAGGTTGGAATTGACGTGCCAAATGCTACCGTAATGATGATTCAAGATGCCCATAAATTTGGCTTATCACAGCTACATCAATTACGCGGAAGAGTTGGCAGGGGATCGAAGCAATCATACTGTATCTTAGCGACTAAGGATAACTTCCAATTTGAATTTAAAAAGAAAAACAAAGATGATTCAGAACTAAAAGCAAACATCTTCAGGCTTAGAACAATGGAGCGAACCACAGATGGCTTCGAAATTGCAGAAGCTGATTTGAAATTACGAGGTCCCGGAGATATTCTCGGCACGAAGCAATCTGGTTTACCAGACTTTAAATTTATAGACTTAGTCCGAGATGGAGACATTATCAGCAAAGCAAAAAATGATGCTTTTGCAATAGTAAAAGAAGACCCAACCCTATCAAAGTTTGAAAATGCAATATTAAAACATAATATCAAAAAGCTATTCAGCCTTGCAGATAATTATTTTAATATTGCATAATCTTTTGAATAATAATCAGTTATACTATTCCTCAGAACTCTCTTCACTTGTTTCTACTGAGGCGCATTCAGTTTCGGTTTTGTTATCCTTTATCCTGCATATTGTCATATAACTACAATACTTGCATGGATATACTTGAATGCTATTTTCTGTAAGAGGGAAAAATCCCTCAGAAATTTTGACTCTATTATCGTTCGCTTTTTCTACCACATCGCCTATCAGCCCAGATATACCATTGTCACATTTATTATGAGGATTACTCAAACCAGAGTCATCAGCTGCTACTGTGATATGCGTCCCTTTTGGGTTGTTCGCTGTTTTCTTTTTAAACACCTCATAGGCATAATAAACGCCAGCCGAGGGAACAAAATTAAGACTCTTAGTCGCTGATGTATAGTTAGCTTTTAGATATTCCTCTGCAGCAGCCAAATATAAGCCGATTTGGAAAGCTTTTCCGGATTCGATAGCGTTTTTTTTGGCTTGCTTATTTGCATCACGCTTATAATCTGCAATCAAGTAATGAAGATTGCTACCTTCTTCCTTAAATTCCACCCTATCAATTTTACCCCTTAGCTTTAAGCCATTTCTTAGTTTGATGTATTTTTGATTAGTATTGTTATTAGCATTGCCAAAGTCTAATTCGAATAATGCTGGCTTGAATACCCATCTATTATTATCCTTTAACGGTTCAGTATTTTTTTCTAACTCAGCATCGAGCCATATCTCCAATAAGCCCTTATTGTTATTACTTCCCACTATTTTCTCTAATCCAATATCAAAAAATGGATGCGAAAATTTAATCTTATCTATCTCTTCGTTAGCAATGCGTTTCAATTGCTCAAGATAGCTGTATCTTTGCCTTATATCTAAATTGATGAGGAAAATATCTTTTTTATCATCGTGTTTATGAGCTGCTGTTACTTTTGCTTTATCATACTGAATTGTCCGCAATTCTTGATAAAATCTATATAGTATTCTATGGATTAGGGTTCCCATCTCTAATGAACTCAATGTAAGTTCTAATTCTTCGGGCAAGCGCAGCTTTAATATTCTGTCAAACATATATTTCAAGCCACAAGACGCATAATTATCAAATTCAGTAGCGGAGTATACTTTGTCTTTTGCTTTGTCTAAAAATTCCCTGATTTCAGCGGGAAGGCTATCCCTATTAATCTTGATATTATCTTGCGAAGTATTGTTTACAGAGTAATGATTGAAATTCTCTGAATAATCAAATGCTTTCTGGAGTTTTTCGTGAAGCCTGATATCCTTATTGAAATCATCAACCTGTTCTTTTAGCATATCTTCGCTTATCTCGATAAAGGAGGCACGAATACTATCAATCTCGGCAACAAAATCAAGAGGAGCATCTGAATCATTGATTCCAGATTTTGATAGAGTAGAATACACTCTATTAGCGGCTTCCAAATTCGTGATATTTAACAGGAAGTCAATAAATGGAGATTGTACCAATGTGTTTTTGTCCTCTTTTTCGGGGAAAGTCAGGAAGACTAGCTTTTCGTCGCTTGAATATGCTTTATTATTATTCATCAAGAATTGATAATAGATCATCCTTTCGTTAATATTATGTTTTATCTCGGTTTCTGGGATCTCTACTCCAAGGAATATCTCAGGATTATACCTCAATGGAAATTCTCCATCAATCATTCCGCAAAGGATAGTTACTTTAAATGGAATACCGCGAAGCTGTTCAATTGATGTAATAGTTACTCCGTAATTCTTCTTCTCTCGGATTTGATATTTCCTTCCTTCTACGGAAGTCTTAAACATACTGACTAAGTCTTGAAGCGGGAATTTTTTATCTTCAAATCTATCAGAATAAATATACTCGAATTCATTTATTGCTAAAATCAGCGCAAACAATGCTTGGGATTCTCTCTCCAAATTCTCACTCTGCATAAGGTTTTCCGTAGTAGTTTGCTCCGGAAACTTTTGTGATATTTGATCATATTTATTGATTATCTTCTGCTCTAAGTTGAATCTTTGGATAATGTTTTTCCGAATCCAATTCGCAAATTCCTCCGCCGTTAAATTAAGATTGATAGAGAAAAGATTATGTATGATCTCAAGATCTTTCTTGGCTTTCGCGATTCGTTTAATATCTGATTGCAGATTCATTATCTCTAATCCGCTGTCGTCCTCAATTTCTGCTTGTTCTACAGCATCTGCGCGTGTTTGAATTGCGATATCAAACTTTGAAAGCCAATCATCGAACGTTCCCAAACGGAAACCAGAGGATAAACGCAGTAAATTGGTAACTGACAAGATATTATCAATATCGATAGTATTCTTTTCAATATCGATAGTATT
>CAZGXC010000010.1:23634-33786 GCA_964529535.1 uncultured Hyphomicrobiales bacterium
TCAATATCGATAGTATTCTTTTCAATATCGATAGTATTTTCGTCAATATTAATTGTAGTATTGTTTCCTTCTGGAGCAATAGCATCAGCAGGCAATTCACGAAAATATTCGAGATTAAACACTCTCTTAATATCTTGGGATCTGAATTTATCAAGAATTACATCAAATATCGCAAAAATACCAATAACAAGCGGCGAGCTATTGAGCAATATTCTATCCGTTACGTTATTGGGAATATTATACTGGAAAAATATCTCGCGGAATAAATTGGCATATAAATCGGGCTGGCGCGAGCAAATCGCAATATCTTTTAATTCTATTCCCTTATCAATATTGAGATATTTAACTAACTTTCCAATATACTTTACTTCATCTAATCTATTTTTTGTGCTAATTACTCGAATGCTATTGTTAAAGAGATCGGTTTTATCTTTAAAACCGCGGTATTGGAATAAATGCTTTCTAAGGAATTTAGCGTGGTCGTTCTCGTGTGATGGCTTGGTGATTTCTTTAATCGAATAGCCTTGATTCGCAAGATTTAGGATAGTCGTTTCAAATCCACCGAGCAAAGGACCATCTTGTAATGAATAATCAAGATGGATAGCAATAGCTGTATCACTATTGGCAATTTTGGATAATAATTCCGCCTCTGGCACCCTAAATTCTGAAAATTCATTCAGCAATATTAAATCAACGCCTGGGAAGAAATCATCAATATTAAATTTTTGTTCAGATGGCAATTTTTGAAGAACGGAACCCAAGATACCCGAAGTATCTAAAAATTCATCAGATAATAATTGTTCATAGCTCTCCATTATTTTCTGCATATCTTCCATCTTCGCTATTTGCGATTCCGCCTCTTCCACCCCCTGCAATGATTCTAGATTCTCTCGCATTTTGGCGGAATTAATTCCATCTTGGCGCAAACCCATAAAAACGTTAAATAACCTCTTGAGCAAAGAGGAGCTGATGCTTTTATCTGGAAAGAAATTCAAACCTGCTTTTTCCACGGCTTCTTCAAAGATTGACAAGGCATATCCATCAGAAATATATTTAGTCTTTTTATTTGTTGCGAGAAGTTTATCGCAAAGTATTTTTACAAATTGATTATAAGACAGCACATTCAAGCTACTGATGGGAGTCTTGTGTTCCGCCACATACTTCCTAATTATATTTGTTTTATAATACTTACTTAGCTTTGAAGTAGGCACAATGATAAGCAATGATTCTATTGTTTTACTTTTTATTCTCTCTTCGATTATATCCCAGATTGGGTATATTGGGTGATTCTTTTCAAACTCTGGATTTGTAAGTAAATATGCCATAATTATTTTCTTTTTTATTATCTTTTATGTATTTTTTATATTATCTCAATTATCTTTTTCTTATTCTACTTGAATTAACTTTTTCCTGATTTTTTCCCGAAAATTGATTTTTCCTTTGAATGGAATACGCAGATTAAACAATCAAGTTTTTAAAATTTAAAATTACGAATAATAATTGTGATTTACAAGTGATTGTAAAAAAAAGAGGCACATAAAGTATATGTGCCTCTCGAAAATACTTAGCTAAATATTATTTATTAATTTAGCCCACGACGTTTGATTAACGCATCTGTTGAAGCGTCTTTGCCTCTAAATTTTCTGTAAAGAACAGCTGCATCTTCTGTTCCGCCTTTTTCTAAAATGTTAGTGCGGAAAGCATCAGCAGTACCTTTATCGAAAATACCTTTTTGAGCGAATACAGAGAATGCATCTGCATCTAATACTTCTGCCCAAATGTAGCTATAATATCCTGCAGAATATCCACCGCCGAAAATATGATTGAAGTAAGTGCTTCTGTATCTTGGGATAATCTCGCCCAATAAGCCTAACTCAGCCATTTTGTTCTTTTCAAATTCTTGTGGATTAAGTGCAGAAACATCTGATAAAATATGATAGTGCATATCTAAAAGTGAAGCTGCTAAATACTCAGTAGTTGCGAAGCCTTGTCCGAATTTCTCGCTTGCTTTGATTTTATTTACTAATTCCATTGGGATAACTTCGCCAGTTTTGTAATGCTTAGCATATACTTTTAATACCTCTGGCTCAACTGACCAGCTCTCCAATACCTGAGATGGTAATTCTACGAAATCGCGAACTACGTTAGTGCCAGATACGCTTGGATAAGTACATTTTGATAATAATCCGTGAGTAGCGTGACCAAATTCGTGGAATAAAGTCTCTACTTCGTCTAAAGTCAATAGAGCTGGAATATCCTTTGTTGGTTTAGTGAAGTTCATTGTTAATGGAATATATGGTCTATGATCTACGCCATTTTGAATAAACTGAATGCTGTAGTTGCTCATCCAAGCACCGCCGCGTTTGCTTGCGCGTGGGTGGTAATCGAATGATACTACTGCGATGTGTTTTCCATCTTTATCAGTTAGGTCATAATATTCCATATCATCATTGAATTTAGGCATATTTTCAATTTTCTTGAAGTTAATACCATATAATTTATTAATTGTATAGAATAGACCATCGCGCACGTTGTTTAGCTCGAAATATGGTTTTAGTTCATTTTCGTCAAGATTGAATTTCTCTTGTTTTACTTTATTAGCATAATATCTCCAATCCCATGGCTCGATTTTGAAATCTTGTCCACTTTTCTTGACGAATGCTTGCATTTCGTCTAATTCTTTCTTTGCTACATTTAGAGCTGGTTTCCAGAGTTTATTTAATAGGTCAAATACCTTATCTGGAGTTTTAGCCATAGTTTCATCAAGGATGTAAGCTGCAGAAGAATTGAAACCGAGGAGCTTTGCTTTTTGTAATTTCAGGTCAAGGATCTCTTTGATATTTTTATTGTTATCGTATTGATCGCCATTATTTCCACGCTTCATGAATGCAGTCCAGATTTCCTTGCGAAGCTCTCTGTTGTCAGCATATTGAAGGAATGGTAAAACGCTTGGGTTATGTAATGTAAATACCCATTTGCCTTTTTCGCCTGCAGCATCTGCAGCTTCTGCTGCGCCAGCTACGAGTGCTTCTGGTAAGCCAGCTAAGTCTTCTTTTTTGCTGATTACTAATTTGTATTTATTAGTTTCTGCTAAGACGTTGTCGCCGAATTTTAAAGCCAATACAGAAAGCTTTTCGTTGATTGCTTTTAGTTTTTCTTTATCTTGTGGATTTAATTCTGCGCCATTGCGAGCGAATGATTTGTAAGTTTTTTCAAGCAATTGTGTTTGCTCTTGGTTCAAGTTTTGATTAGCTCTATCGTCATAAACTGCTTTGATTCTCTGGAAGAGCTTTTCATTCATAGAAATTTCGTCAAAATGCTTTGACAATACTGGAGCCATCTGTGCAGAAAGCTCTTGAAGCTCTGGGCTGATATTTGCGCTTGTCCAATTATCAAACACGAGCATTACTCTTGTTAAGAATTGACCGCCAAAATCAAGTGCTTCCAAAGTATTCTGGAATGTTGGTTTGTCTTTGCTATTCACAATAGCATCGATCTCGGCATTGTGCCTTTTGATGCCTTCGTCGAAGGCAGGTTTAAAATGCTCTACCTTGATTTTGTCAAAAGGAGGCACTTCAAATGGGGTTGTCCATTTCTCTTGGAAAAATGGATTGTCCTTGTCTGCTACAGAGCTACCATCGCCCTTCGGTGTGCAGGCAATTCCTAAGCCTAGTACAGCAAAAGCTGCCATAATTAAAAATTTTCTCATAGGTTTAAAATGTTTATTAATTAAGAAAAAAATGTTTGCTATATAATATTTAATTCTATCTTATCAATTAATATATATACGTTAATAATTAGAATTTGTTGTAAATCTTTAGCTGTGTTTTAAATAAATAATGAGTATTTTGTTAATTTACTCTTAATTTCTTCTACATTTGGCATATTTTGGAACAATCCGAAGCAACAGGAACCGCTTCCGCTCATATTGCTGTAAATTGCTCCATTATCGTATAAAGTATTAACGACATTCGCAATTTCATCATAATACTCCATTTCTGGATAGACAAAATCATTGCGGAAATATTGTTTCATTAGTTCCGGTGTCTCGAGTATCTGCGGAATTATCTGGCGATAATCTACTTGCTGGATATTGGAATCATTCCCACGATTTAACTGTTTGTATGCCAAAGCTGTGGAAATACCGAAATCTGGGGCTACAATGATTAACTGCCAAGGCAATTCAAAGGGAATATAATCCAAAATCTCGCCTCTGCCGCCAACAATCGCGGAAGAATTGCGAATAAAGAAAGGAATATCAGAGCCGAGGCTCGCAGCTAAATCAATCAAATCGCTTTCGAGTGGAGCTATCTCGTAGTATTTACATAATCCTGTGATGACATTTGCAGCATCGGAGCTTCCACCGCCAAGCCCGCCACCGGCTGGGATTTTCTTGCTCAATGAAATTTTCACTTTGCCATCAAGATTATACTTTTCAATCAACTTTTTGGCAGCGCGGAAGACTAAGTTTTCTTCGTTTGGAATACCTAAATCAAGATCGCAAGTAAATTGGAAATCATTTGATTCGCAAATAATTATCTCGTCAAATATCCCAATCGGACACATCAAAGAATTAATATTATGGAAGCCGTCTGCCCTCTTGTTCAACACTTGAAGAGATAAATTGATCTTTGCCGGAGCTTTTATTTTTATTTCAGTCATATTTTACTTATTTTTACATTCCAAAGAATTACAAAATTAAGGTTTTTTTCGATTAATTCTAAAACAATAGTAAATATCTCTCATGGAAATACAGAAAAGCAATAATACTCTAAATGATAACTTTGTTTCTGATAACAATATTTCCGATAATAATATTGATTATCACAATGAATTGCTAAGAAAAATGATTCATCTATCATCATTGGCAATTCCAGTGGGATATTATTTCCTTGATGAATATACTGCTTTTTGGATATTGCTTCCCTTAGCGATATTAGCCATCTGTATTGATCTCTCGATGAAGGTTTATAAACCACTTAAAAAAGTAATTGTATATATCTTTGGTCCGATTATGCGCCCCCATGAGCTCAAAGACGAACTCGTCCTAAACGGTGCTACCTGGGTATTGATCTCCTCCTCCCTTTGTATCCTCCTAATGCCCAAGATCTCATTCATTTGTGGATTTGTAATTTTGATAATATCAGATTCCGCAGCCGCTCTCATCGGCAGAAAATTCGGCAAGCATCCTTGGTTCAAGAACAAAAGCATAGAGGGTTCGGCAGCTTTCTTTATTTCAGCAGTGATTTCCAGCGGAATTATCGGATTATTCATCAGCGCAAGCTGGCAATATTACGTAGCTTTGGCAATCGCTTCGCTTTTCGCTTCATTTATCGAAGCTATCTCTGGGGCATTGAAAATTGACGATAATATTAGCATTCCCTTTAGCGTTGCCCTCGTTATTTTTCTGATTGATACACTCCTTAGTAATGTCTGGGCTTACCAAATTTCATCTTTGATGTAGAAATATTTTCAATAAATAACCACGAACAAAAAGAAAATCGCTTCTTACTTTTGCGATTGCCTTTTAAATTTCCGGAAATCCTTCACAATATATAGACTCAACACAGGCAGAACAATAAAAACTAAAGGGTTAGCATAAAAGGCTGCTACAAAATCTAAAGTAAGCAAATCAATGAAAGCCGTGGTCATTCCGCAGCCCGGGCATTCAGAATGGAAACAGGTCTTCCACAAGCATGGAATTAGAATATCAATGTCCCAAATAAGCAACATTGATATTCCAATTATATAATATACTGCAAGTAAACTTACGATTATATTATCTCGAAGATATTTTAGTATCATTGGTTCAATAGAGTTGAGATTAACCCATTCCCTTACTTCATCTTATCGTAGCTCTCTTTTACTTTCGCGAGAGATTCCTGCATTGATTGTAGCTTTGCACGCTCGCTCTGGACGACCTCTGGGCTAGCATTATTCACAAATTTCTCGTTGGAGAGCTTGCGCTGGCTACCATTGATATTATTCTCTAAGCGAGAAATTTCTTTGGCTAAGCGCTCTAATTCTTTTTCTTTATCAATACTACCTTCCGTAACGATAAAGATTTCTATCTCTCGAATTACGGACTTTATGCTGTTGTCAGATATTGGCTCGCTTGGGTTAATATCAAGTGTAGATGCTTTAGCAAATGATTGGAGTATGTTTTGCACTCCGCGCAAGAGCTCGGCTGTTGCGGCATTATCTGCTTTAATAATAATAGGAAGTTTTTGGTTAGGCTGAATATTGGAGCCTGCACGCAGTCTGCGTATTTCCTCAACTATTAATTGAATTAGGTCAAAGTTGCTTTCTATGTCTCTATTCATCAGCTTATCATTAGGATTTTGCAGAGTTTGCAATGAGATTGATTCGTCTTCTGCCTTGTTTCCTAACAAATGCCAAATTTCTTCTGTAATGAATGGCATTATTGGATGAAGGAACATTATAATATCTTGATATAGGCGAATAGCGAAATTCAGAAGGCGCAACTTGTAGCCCGCATCTTCGCTGGAATTCATTTGTATTTTTATTATTTCAAGATACCAATCGCAGTAATCTCTCCAAATAAAGTCATATATTGCTTTGGAATAATCATTTACTTTATAGTTATCCAAAAGGTTTTTGGTTGTTTCCAAAGTTGAATGATAGCGCGATATAATCCATTTATCCGCCGTGGAAAGTTCGTCATCTCTTAATGTTTCATTTGATAATTTATCATTTGCTTGATTGCTTTCCGCAGCTTCTTCCATTTTCATTAATAAGAATCTGCCCGCATTCCAGATTTTATTCGCAAAATTTCTGCCGATTTCCATTGATGGAATATCTTGTGCCTCTACGTCCACATCCATCTTAACATCACTGCCCAGAGGCGACAAGTAAATCATCGTAAAGCGGACAGCATCGGCTCCGTATCTGTCTATAATATTAATTGGATCGGGAGAGTTACCAAGAGATTTCGAGAGTTTGCGTCCCTTTCCATCGCGAATTAGTGAAGTAAAATACACGTTCTTGAACGGAATTTTATCATTGAATTTTTCATTTGCCATTATCATTCTCGCAACCCAGAAAAAGATAATATCGGGAGCAGTTACGAGCAAATCGGTTGGCTGGAAGGCTTTTATAATATCATTGCTTTCATTGTTGTCTTCGAGCCAGCGCATCGTAGTAAGTGGCCATAGCCAAGATGAGAACCAAGTATCGAGCACATCGGATTCTTGTTCGAGCTTCACATCATTGCTTAGATTTAATTTTTTCCTTGCTTCTTCTTCGCTCATAGCAGCGGTAAATTGCCCATCTGCTGTGTAATAAACAGGGATTCTGTGTCCCCACCATAATTGACGAGAGATACACCAATCGCGAATATTGGTCATCCAATGTTCGTAGGTTTTGACCCAATGCTCTGGGTGGAATTTAATTTCGCCATCTTGAACTGGCTTTAGGGCAATTTCCGCAAGTGGCTTCATCTTCACGAACCATTGATCCGATAGATATGGCTCTATTGCCTCTCCCCCGCGTTGCGAAAATCCAACATTATGAGTATAATCTTCTATTTTTTCGATTAAATCAAGTTCTTTTAGTTTTTCGAGTATTAACTTCCTTGCTTTGAATCTATCAAGATTATTATATTCTCCTGTTAATTCATTCAAAGTGCCATCTGGATTAATAGTGTTAATTTGCTCTAAATTATGTCTTAAACCTATTTCAAAATCATTAGGATCGTGCGCCGGAGTAATCTTTACGCAACCTGTTCCAAAAGTCGGATCGGCATAATCATCAGCAATGATTTTCACTTCTCTGCCCACTAATGGCACTATAACCGTCTTCCCTATCAATGAATTATAGCGTTCATCATTCGGATTTACAGCTACTGCCACATCGCCAAATAATGTCTCGGGGCGAACAGTCGCAACAGATAAATATTTGTCGCTATTTGGGAATCTATATCTCAAAGTATATAGATGCTCTTTCACTTCACGGAAATCCACTTCTTCATCAGACAAAGCCGTTTGGGCAAGTGGCGACCAATTAATAATCCTCTTTCCGCGATAAATCAAACCATCATCAAATAATCGCACAAATACTTCTGTAACGGCTTTGGAGGCTAATTCATCCATTGTAAAAAGGGTTCTGCTCCAATCCGCAGAGATGCCGAGCAATCGCAACTGTTTTAAAATTATACCGCCATAAGTATTCTTCCATTCCCAGACTTTTTCGAGGAATTTCTCGCGTCCTAAATCATATCGAGAGACTTTATCTTTAGCTAATTCTTTCTCAACGCGTGATTGAGTAGCGATTCCCGCGTGATCAATTCCGGGGAACCAGCATACTTCATAGCCAGTCATTCTTTTGTATCGGATATAAATATCCTGGATAGTATTATTTAGAACGTGCCCAAAATGCAAAATACCCGTTACGTTCGGCGGTGGCATCAATATGCTATATTTCGGTTTAGGAGAATTTTCGTCAGCTTTATAAATATTATTTTTTTGCCAAACATCATACCACTTATTTTCTGATTCTTTTGGCTGATATGCTTTAGGGAATTGAATACTCATTTTGTAAAATTTAATTTTAATATATAAGAAATTTTGTAAACTAATTAAGAATGCAAATTTACGAAATTTTAAGGAAATAATTGAAATAAGAAGGATAGGAAACGGGATTTTAATAATTATTTATTATATTTGTGGACTAAATAAAAATAATAAGATATTAAAATGATAAACAAAAATAATTTTCGTCAGCTACTCCAAAAACTTGGATTTACAGAAGAACACAGCGTTGCATACGTTTTTTCAAAAAAAATCGAAGATTGTTACCTGAAAGCCGATTTTACCCACGAAACGCTCATTTATCCCGATGCGCTGAAAGCCCACCGCGAAACGACTAAAAACTTTTCGCAAAACGAAAATTTTGTAGTTTTTGAATGTGTACATCGCCTTTTAATGCAAGGCTACAACCCAGCACACATCGAATTAGAAAAACCTATGCCGGGAGGACATGGCGACACCGGCGGATATTGCGACATTATCATCAAAGATAATTATGAAAAACCATATCTGCTAATAGAATGTAAAACAGCGGGGAAAGAATTTTACGATGCATGGCAAAAAATGGAAATAAATGGTGGGCAGTTGTTTAGCTACTATAATTCCTACCGACAAGCCGAACACCTTTGCCTCTATGCCTCCGATTTTGCAGATGATGAGTGTCGTGCAACCTATCACGTGGTGTCGATGAAAGACAACGACGAATATCTGCTTTCGGACAAAAAATTAGTCAGTTTCAGAAAAGTACAAGACGACAACGGCGGGAAAGAGGAGTATTTCAAAGTGTGGAAAGAGACTTATCAGCTTGATTTTGCCACACGCGGCATTTTTGAACCCGACATCGCTGCCTATCACATTGGAAAACAGAAATATACCATTGCCGACTTGCAAGATGTAGGCAACGAAGCCATTCAGAAAAAATACCACCAATTTGCCACCATCCTCCGACAGCACAACGTGTCGGGACGCGAAAACGCTTTCGATAAACTCGTAAACCTATTTTTAGCTAAAATAGTGGACGAAACCACCCACCCCAACGAACTGCTATTTTATTGGCGTGGAGCGGCTTACGACGATTATTTTAACTTTCAAGACCGACTGCAACGAATGTATAAAGAGGGAATGCAAAAATTCTTAGGCGAAGAAGTTACCTACATCGACAACGAAACCATTAAAGAAACTTTCCGACTATTCAAAAAAGACCCCGATGCCACCAAAGATAAAATTTTAGACTATTTCAGACAACTTAAATTCTTTACTAACAACGACTTTGCATTTCTTGATGTACATAATGAACACCTATTTTTCCAAAATGCCATTATCTTGAAAAAGATAGTACAAATGTTGCAGGATATACGCCTGAAAACCGAAACACAAAACCAATTCTTAGGTGACTTGTTCGAGGGCTTTCTTGACCAAGGAGTGAAACAAAGCGAAGGGCAATTTTTTACACCTATGCCCATCGTTAAATTTTTGATTTCATCATTGCCGTTGGAAAATATAATTAAAAATAGCTTAGAAATTCCGCAAGTGATTGATTATGCTTGTGGTGCTGGACACTTCCTTAACGAGTACGCACAACAAATTAAGCCGTTTGTAGCACAAC
>CAZGXC010000010.1:33796-35248 GCA_964529535.1 uncultured Hyphomicrobiales bacterium
AGGCGACTCGCTTGCCAACTACTATGCCGCAATTCTAGGAATAGAAAAAGAGTATCGTCTATCGAAAGTAGCAAAAGTTTCAGCCTTTATGTATGGGCAGGACGAAATTAAAATCATCTACAACGATGCCCTTGCCTCAAATCCCGAAGTAAAAGACGGCACTTTTTCGGTACTCGTGGCTAATCCGCCTTACAGCGTAAAGGGATTTTTAGAAACCCTGAGCGAAGAAGACCGCAACCGATTTACACTCGCATCCGAAGTTACCGACATCGTAAAAAACAACTCCATAGAAACCTTTTTTATAGAACGTGCAGCACAACTTTTACAATGTAGCGGTGTGGCGGCTATTATTTTACCCTCGTCTATTCTCAGCAATGGAAATATTTATATAAAAACCCGCGAAATATTGTTGAAAAACTTTGATATAGTGGCTATTGCCGAATTTGGCAGTGGCACATTTGGCAAAACAGGCACTAACACCGTTACCCTTTTCCTTCGCCGTAAAAGCAATAACCCCGACATTGCCATTCATTACCAAAACCGCGTAAATGCGTGGTTTGCTGGCGACAATACAAAAGACGTGGTTTTTGACGATCAACATTTGTTAGAACAATACTGTGCTCATATAGACGTTGATTTTGAGCAATATACCCAACTGTTTGGCGCATCGCCACAAATACCCGATGCAGATATTTTTGGCGAATACCGCAAAACCCTTGAAAATGACACCAAAGTCAAGAGTATTGACAAAAAACAAATTACCGACCGCTATACCGCTGAAAACAAACAAACCGAAAAAGAAAAATACATTACCGAAGCCATACGAACAGCTGAAAAAGAAAAACTCTACTTTTTTATGCTCGCTACCAACAACCCGCAACCTGTGCTGATAAGCAAAAGCCCTGCCGACAACAAAGCAATGAAAAATTTCCTCGGCTACGAATGGAGCGGTGCAAAAGGAAACGAAGGAATTAAATACATCGGTGCAAACACTATTGCCGATAATAATGACGAAGAAACCATAAGTAACCTGAAAGGCATAAACCAAATACGCACTCCGCTTTTCGACCCAATAGACCTAAACAATGCTGAAAAAATCAACAGCCTGATGCGCAGCAACTTCAACGGAGAAACAGTCGCTGTTCCACCACAGCTCACCGACTTTGTAACTCTTAACCGATTGGTGGATATGCTCGACTTCTCACGCGTGAGTTTCGATAAAGCACTCCGAACTTCTGCAGTGAAAAAAACAGAGATTGTAAGTAAATATCCGTTGGTAACTATTGAAAGCATAACAAATACTATTGAGTCTGGTTCTCGCCCACAAGGAGGAGTTGGACATTTAGTGTCTGGGGCATACTCTTTGGGTGGAGAACACATAGATAATAGCAATGGACAATTAAATTTAACGACACCGAAGTATGTTCCATTTGAATTTTACAATAATGCTTA
>CAZGXC010000011.1:0-32965 GCA_964529535.1 uncultured Hyphomicrobiales bacterium
TATGAATCACTCTGTAATTACAATGATGATATAAAAGTGCTGGAATTATTAATTGAAAGATTCTATAAGGAAAGCGACCTTAGCCCGTTTATTGTGCAATTGTTAGCTAAATTTGACTATCCGATATGCACGGGGTTTTTATTTTCTCTTTTGAAAGAGACTAAGGACGAAATGCTGATAATGACAATAGTGTATGCTTTTTCTCATCTCACTTGCGATAAAGCAATCATTGAATATCTATCAAATAACATTTTTTCGTATTCGCAACATTTGCGTCCATATTTCCTTAAAGCAATTGTAAAAATTGCCGATAATAATAGCTTAGAGATCCCTAAGAAGAACGATCTTAAGTTGATGGCTGACTCTGTGTTAGATGTTGACGACAATGAAGATATTTACGCATTGCTCCGCTTAAATGAAGAATCGATATATCATCTTAAGACTGAATTTCTTGGAAAAGTATTGATGAGCAAAGATAAGAAGAATATAGCATTATTGGTAGATGTTTCGCTGAAGTCGTCTAATGTAATGTTTTTCTATGGCTTGCTCTTGCATTATTTTAAGAAAGAGACAAATCCCTATAATATTAGGGAATTAATTAATATTATTTATGATCTTTACCATCATGATAAAGTGATGATAAAAGAAATAAAAACAATAGTAGAGCATAGTTTGACGGCTATGCCGTGCGTTAGCGAAGAATCAATTAAAGAATTATTAGAATATTTTTGAATAGTAGTGCATAAAGGTAAAACTGAAATAAGCGAAAATAAGCGAAGCAATAAAGTTGAAATAAATAATTGTAATTAATGGATGAAAATATAGATATTGAACAGAGATTGAGCGATGAGACATTCGTCGAGTTACGCAACTATATTTACGATAATAGTGGCTTATTCTTTGGCGAGAGTCATAAATACTTGCTCGAAGGCAGAATTGCCAAGCGCATGCGTTTTCTCGAAATTGATACATTCGAGCAATATGTTCGGGCACTTAAGTCCGTTGACAATAGGGAAGAGCTTAGCTTCTTATTCGAAGCAGTTACCATTAATGAGACTTTTTTCTTTAGGAACGAGCATCAGTTTGATGCTTTTGAGAATGTAGTGGTCTCTGAAATATCAAAAAACAAGACAGACGATAAAATATTAAGGGTATGGAGCGCAGCTTCTTCGTCGGGAGAGGAAGCATACACGATTGCTATGATTTTTATTGAAAAGATCAAGCCTAAGTATCCCGATCTGCAGATACAAATTATTGGAAGCGACATTAATAATTCAGCTTTAGAAGTAGCGAGAAAAGGCGTATATCAAGAATTTTCGATGCGCAATATACCGAACAATTATAAGAAAAAATACTTTTTGCAACAGGGGAATTATTATTATATTTCTGATGAAGTAAAGCGAATGGTGCGCTTTATTAATTTAAATCTGTATGATGAAGTGCAAGTACGAAATATTCGGAATTGCGATATTGTCTTTTGTTGCAATGTGATGATTTATTTCGACTTACCTGCCAAGCAAGCAGTGCTAAACTATATTTACAATGCTTTAAATAGCGGTGGGTATCTCTTTATTGGGTATTCTGAATCATTGCATGGAGTGTCAAAATTATTTAAGTTAAACCATTTGCCCAAAGCTTTGGGATATAAGAAAGAATAGTCAGTTATGGATATTACAAATTTAGAAAATGTCAAAAAAGAAACAATCCTTATTGTGGAGGACTCCCCATCAATGAGGAAGTTTATTGCATTATCTCTTAAGTTGTTCGGATATAAAGTGATATTAGCAGTTGATGGAATGGATGCTCTAGAGAAATTGCCTGGCGAGGAAATCAGCTTAATAATAACTGATCTAAATATGCCAAATATGGATGGCTTTGAATTTATTAATAATATTCGAAACATTGAAAAATATGAAAAATTGCCGATAATAGTACTGTCGTCCCTAACTGAGGAAGATGATATAGGCAAAAGCATGAATTTAGGCGCAAATACATATATTATTAAGCCGTTTAATACGCAAGTAATTCAAGCAGAAGTGCAAAAGCTAATAAACAAAGATTAAGAAATAAATAATCAAATAAATAGAATAGAGGATTAGATAATGAAATATTTAGTGGTAGATGACTCTCCTACTATGAGAAGAATTGTAATTAACGCACTCAAAACATTCGGTTATACCGATATTATAGAAGCTGAAGATGGACAAGATGCTTTAGATAAACTTCAGGAAACAAAAGTCGACTTCGTCATCACGGATTGGAATATGCCAAATATGACTGGATTAGAGCTAACCAAAGCTATCAGATCCAGCAGTGATTTCAAAGATTTACCAATTCTGATGGTTACGACAAGAGGCTTAAAGCAGGATATTATCGAAGCTTTGCAGGCAAAAGTTAATAATTACGTAGTGAAACCATTTACCCCGCAAGTGCTGAAAGAAAAACTTGATGCAATACTAAAAGCTCTTGGGCTAATATAAGAAAGGAAAAAATCATGGTGAAAGATTTGGACATAAAGCAATTATTGACGAAAGCTGAAGAGCTGAGAGTGCTATTTGTGTTGGGGCAGAGAGTGATTCCATTCCTCGAAGAAATATTTATTTTCGTAAATGAAATTAAGCCTTTGCTCGACGAGATTAATTTATCTATCCAAGATAACTTGAATAAAATGCCAAAAGCGTCAAAACAGCTATCCAAAGTAACAGAAGCAAACGAAATGGCTACGACTGAGATTATGGATATCGTTGATGGCTTGATTTATAAAGCTGAAATAATTTCATCTAATGTCGAAAAACTAAACGGAATCAATAATGAATCTGTTAATAATCCTTCTAATCTGTTAAATATTATTTCCAATGCCGTTAAAGATATCGAAAACCAGAATGTAGCTGGAGAATTAAAAACGGAAATTAATAACTATAAGCAAAACCAAGAATCTGATTTCCAGACTACAGTCAGGAAAACAAATGATATTATTAGCAGTATTAAAGATGACTCTAACTCGATAATGATTTCGCTACAAGTGCAGGATATTACTGCTCAGCAAATCGCTGCTGTTAATAATCTATTGGAGACAGTGCAGGGCAAGCTCTCGCAAATCCTCGAAAAATTTAGCAAAAGTGATATCGGCGGATTAGTAGCAACTACTGCTGAGAAATCTCAAAATAATGGAAATGGCAAAACTAATGTATCGAAACTTCATAGAGATATTGCATTTGACCCCGATGCCGTTGATGCTATTATGAACAAAGAATCAAGGCAAGATAACGTAGATGCTCTAATTGAAGCATTCGACCCAAGTGCTGATTACTCTGCCACAATTGAAGGAACTCCAGCAGTTGAAGAAGAAATCCCGATGCCCGCTCCTGTTGCAAATATTGGAAGTGATCTGGACGATGAACTATTAGAGCCAGTTGATATTGATGATATTGATGCTCTGTTCGCTTCGAATAATATAATTAATAGCGAGCCAGCACAAGAAACACCGGCAGCGGAAGAAGAAGATGACGACGTGGATTTTTCTGATTTCTCTCAAGATGATATTGACGCACTATTCGGTAAATAATCAAAGAGAATCGAAAAAGCTATGAAAGGAAAAAAATTCAAATTCGAGTCCAGCACCTTTGACGAAAATGATTTAGTCAATAAGGCGAAGCATAGCTATAGCAAAGGCAATGTAGAAAAAAGCTATATTGGGTTGGACGATGCCAAGAATTTGAAGAAGCAATCCAGCAATTTCGATAATGAAGATTATATCTTCCTTGATAAAGAAGAGAAATTTGAAGACTTCCTCGAGATGCCAATTATTTCCGGAGACTCTATTGGATTCAGTAATGCGAATAGAATCTCCGGAGATAGAATAATTGATTCAAATAATTACATCGCTCTGAAGGATGTGAATTATGGCAATGCCGGCAGCAAAGATGATTTCTCTACCGTGATTTTAAATAAAGATGCCGATGGCAATGTAATCGGTGTCGATGTGATCTGCAAATGCGGGAACAAGACTCGCATTAGCTTTGATTTCGGGGAGACAGACGGAGAGGAACTCTTGGTAAGCGATGCAGAGGGGGTAAAAATTAAAGATCCCGGTTATGATCCATCTGTAATAGATGAGCATTTAAAACATCATATTTACGAGACACCTGGCGATTGCGAAGATGATGATGCATACAAGGAAAGTCTATTAAATGATATAGACAACAAGCCCGAAAGCTAATATTAAGATTTAATATAAATAAGATCCCGATATTAGCTGTTTCAAAAACAACTTACAAGATAAATAATAGCACTTTATCTATGGATTTATGCAGATCCTCGATAGTGCCATCGTTAATTACAGTAAAGTCTGCTGCTTTCTTTTTTTCTTCTGCCGATAGTTGCACTTTTAGTCTTTTCTCAGCTTCTTCAGCAGTGATTTTATTCCGCTCCGTGATCCTTTTAATTGCGTTTTCGTTGCTACAATGTATATTTATCACGTAATCAAATCCATCTTCTAATCCCAACTCAAAAATAAGTGCCGATTCCACAAAGATTACGTCTTTGCCTGCGTCAGCATTTATTTCAATTTCATTCATCAATTCTACTATCACGCGAGGATGAATGATTGAATTTAGCTTGTCCATATTGGCTTGCTTTTCGGGAGCATCCCCGAATACCTTTTCAGAAATATATTTAGCATTATATTTCCCATTTTCGTAGGCATTTTCGCCGAATTGCTGGATGATGTTATCCCTTATTTCGCTATCATTTTCCAGCAAATCTTTAGCTATGGAGTCAGAATATAGGAAGTCGTATCCTTTGCTTTCGATATAATGGGAAGCGGTGGATTTCCCGCTTCCCATATTACCGGTTATTCCAATTACTTTTATTTCTTTCATTATTGCTTAATAAATTTCTTGGTGCTGCGTTTGTCTTTTTCAATATACTCGATAATGTAAGCACCATTTGGTAAGATTCCAATATCAATATTATCGATGATATTCTCGAACATAGCATCAGTGTATGATTTGGAGATAAGGGTTTTGCCATTAATATCTACAATACGCATTGTAAGCAAGTTTCTGCTGTTTTCGTAAAAGCGTTTATATGTGATAAACAGCTCGTTGCGAATTACCTTTAAATTCAAATTTCCATTTGGATCATCTTTGCTTATTTCATCAACAGTAGATTTTAGGTCGTCGAGGACGAAGAGTCCGCCTTCGGTAGCCATGTATAATTTTTCTTTATATTTAGGACCGAAATAACGGAGAGACCACACATTGCATAGAGGACCATATTGAGAATCCATGATGTCGGCATAGCCTTTATTCAAGTGAACTTTAAATACTGTGCGGCTTGTTCCCGCAGCAAGAGCAATGGTGTCATTAATAAAATCAACTGAAAATAAATTTTGCGTTATTGGTGGGTATTGCTTTGTCCAGGTAATTCCAGCATCTTTTGAATATAGCATTGTGGAGTTTTTGCCTACCATTATCACCTGTTTATCACCTCTACATTTTAAGCCGAATAGCGTATCTTGGTAATCCACTTCTATCTTTGTCCAATTTTCCCCATTGTCTATTGTTTTATAGACTGTGCCATTTGCGCCCGATACCATTCCGAAGCCATTATCTGCAATGCTAATTGAGTATAGAGCTTCTTTGCAGATGTTTTTCTCGCTCCAGGTATTGTTCTTTAAGTCTCGAATTAGAATTGTGCCATTGTCCCCGCAAATAAAGATTTTACTGTTTTTATATGCGATGCTACGCAAGTTGTTTTTTGTATATACTTCTTGTTTGTCCCATCTTTTAATGCTATTTTTGCTAAGAAGGACTAATCCATTATCTCCGACGGCATAGTAGGAGAAGTCATCGACCTGCGCTAAATGATTAATATTGTCGGGATATCCGGTATCAGTAGTATCATATTCCATCTGATCTCTTGAATTATCATAGAATCTTCCATTCTTCCCGCAAAACATCATAGCAGTATCGCCAATAATTAATCCATCAAATAGATCCACATTTTTATTAAATTCTTTTGACAAAAAATCTGTGCCGGCTAGATTAGTAGATCTGGCTATTGCGCCCTTTGTGCCGATTGTTAAGAGGTTGTCACCAATGACTCTCACTGAATGATACACTGGAGTTGGGTCATACCAATTAATGCTATTGTCATAGACCCACCAAGTCTTTCCGCCATCGAAGCTGCCACGCACAATTTTGTTGCCTGGAATAGCACTAGAATCCGCAGGATTGGGGTCAGCATTGTATCCACCGACGAATATTTCATGTTCTCCATTTTCTAAAGTGCGGGTAGCTACCCCCCAGAAACTGCTATCTGGGAATGCAAATTGCTTCCAAGAATATCCACCATCAAGGGAACGCCAAATTCCACCATTTGGTATGTTCTGATATGAAGTGTAAGTAATCGAGGCATATACTTTCCGTGGGTCGACGTTATCAAATGCGAACATAGTAATTTCGCAGTCTCCAACTCCGACTTGAGTGTTGTATGATTCTATTTCTTTTTTTGACAAATCAGTTCGCAAAATATTAAAATGCGACCAAGTTTTCCCTTTGTCAGCCGAGAGCA
The DNA here is from genome assembly GCA_964529535.1 of uncultured Hyphomicrobiales bacterium. GTDB lineage: Bacteria > Bacteroidota > Ignavibacteria > Kapaibacteriales > UBA2268 > CALLXS01. The sequence continues at coordinate 6,577 of CAZGXC010000011.1, forward strand.
TAGCTAATCCACCTTGGTTACCGCAGAGCAAAATATCAGTGCTATCGGGTCTGATTCCAAGGCAGCAAGGATATTGCTTATGCTTGGTATTAGGCATGAATTTCCCTGTTTCTGGGTCTATTTTAGGAGAGTAGACATAGCTTATAGTATCCCAAGTCAAGCCCTTATCTTTGGATTCGAAAACCATAGCATCATAGTAACTTGCCATATAGAAATGCCCTGGTATTTTGGGATCTTCGAATAAGGCTTTACCATTTAGATTGCAATTATTGGTAATAGATGAAGTAACTTCATGCCAAGATTTACCGTAATCATCGCTACGGAATAAATTCCCCAGCCCTAATCCTCCGACTAATATGATGTTCGGATTTTCACGGCTAATGACCATATTGTTCATCTTATTATTACCGCTTTGTGCGATAATAATTTGTTTTTTCCAAGTCTTGCCGTGATCCCGCGAAATATAGATGAGGTTTCCATCGCCACCGGCATAAATATTTGCTGGATTGGTCGGATCCACCACCATCTCATAAGTAATTTCGGGGAGGAGTCGCCTCCAGCCAAGTGTATCAGCAGAATAAAGCTGACATGAAACAAGTATAGTTAATATTGAAACTATTATATATTTTTTCATATAGACAAACCTATTAATAGTAAAATGTGATTGAATAGTATCTAAAAGACACATTAAATGCAAAAAGTTCCCAAATATAAGCAAAATATTTTATTTTATCAATAGATTGTCATATTCATCAAATGAATAGCGCTTCAGTAAGTTCAATGAAACAAATACTGTTGCGACGCTCCCTACGAAAATAGAGCTTACAATTAATAATTGATATTTCACTGCGCTTAATGGGTCTGCCCCGCCAAGAATTTGACCCGTCATCATTCCGGGCAACCATATTAAGCCAATGGTAGCATTGGAGGCAATCGTAGGAGCAAACGAGATTTTTAGCGCATCGCTGATAAATGGGCGAAGGGCTTCATCGCGAGAGTAGCCAGCGACGAGCATATATTGATAGCGTCGCTCATCTTTTTGAATATTGCTATAAAAACTCTTGATGCCAATAATGGAATTTGTGATGCAATTGCCAATTACCATTCCAAGAATCGGAATCATATATCGAGCATTGAAAAACTCACGATAGCTCATAATGAGTAATGTATATGTAAGGATATTGATAATGACATCGCTAAGCACTCCAGCAACGACTGGCAAAACGAATATGCGGCTCTTTAAGCCACTGCGGCGAATGATGGAAATGCCGGCGGCAATTACCATTATGCTAACCCAAGCGAAGTTCAGCCAAATATTATTCAGATTGAAAATATAAGTCATATAAAAACCGACAAATGCTAATTGGAGGGTCATTCGAGCGAAGGACATTAGCATTTCCCTTGCTAAGCCCGCGCGATAATACTGGAAAATTATGATGGGAATAATTAATATTATTGACCCGAGAAAGAGATTTTGGATAGGGATGTCGATGGAGTTCATTTTATAAATTAATTATTTTGCTGAATAGATTATCATATTTAGAATTATGTGAAATCAGCAGGAGAGTATCCGTATTCTTAATAATATCGTGCATAATAATATCTGAAGTAGCTTCGTCCAGAGCAGAGGCGGGCTCGTCCATAAGAGTTAATTTCCTATTTTGAAGCATAGAGGCAATAAGCATTATGCGTTGGAGTTCGCCACCGGAGAGTGTGCTGACCTCTTTGTCTAAAATTGCTAAATCCAAAGAGTATTTCTGTGCTAATTTAAACATACTATCCCTATCGGGAAGAGCATTTTTGTTCTGCTTATTTTGGAAAGCCAACTCAATGGCTTCGATTGCGCTAATATCTCTGAATAGATTAGTTGCCTGCGGTAGCCAAGTGGTGGAACGCCGAACTTCGCGCACCACTTCTGGGGAATAGGCACGCCCATTCCAGAGGATTTCCCCTCCTTGCGGGAAGAGAAATCCAAGGATTAGATTGAAAATTGTTGATTTACCAATGCCGGATCTTCCTTTGAGCAGGACTTTTTCTCCGTCCTTAATTTGGAAATTCAAATTAGTAAAGATGCTTCTTTCCTCGAATACCAAACTAATATTTTGAAATTCCAGCATAGTATTATTCTACCGTAACGCTTTTAGCTAAATTGCGAGGGCGGTCTACGTTCCTGCCGAGTTCCACAGCTGTATAATATGCAAGTAATTGCAAAGGAATTACTGAAAGCACTGGCATCAGCATTGGGAGGGTTTTCGGGATGTAAATTACGTCGTCTGTAATATCTTCTATTTCCTTATCGCCATGGTTGGCAATCGCAATGATTTTCCCCTTGCGGGCGCGCACTTCCTCAATGTTTGATTTTACTTTGTTGTAAATTTCATCTTGAGTAGCAATGAAGACGACAGGCATATTCTCATCAATTAAGGCAATTGGTCCGTGCTTCATCTCCGCAGAAGGATAGCCTTCGGCGTGGATATAGGAGATTTCTTTTAATTTTAATGCTCCTTCGAGTGCTACGGGGTAATTGTATCCCCTGCCTAAATAAATATAGTTTTTAGAAGAGCTGTATTTCTTCGCAATAGCTTTGATTTGATCAGAATTTTGTAGTATTTCCTCTATTTGAGCAGGGATCTCCGTCATTGCTTTTGCGATAGCCATTCCTTCCGTTTGCGAGAGATTGCGCATGCGCCCCAAATAAAGAGCAATTAGCATAAATGCGCAGAGCTGAGAAGTAAAGGCTTTCGTGGAAGCCACGCCTATCTCTGGTCCTGCGTGAATATAGATACCAGCCTCTGTCTCGCGAGCAATGGAGCTGCCCACAGCATTTACTATTCCGCAACAAGTTGCGCCTTTTTGCTTAGCTTCTTTAATTGCAGCGAGTGTGTCGGCAGTTTCGCCAGATTGAGAAATTGCGAATACAATATCATTCTTATTGATAACTGGATTGCGATAACGGAACTCCGAAGCATACTCCACCTCTACGGGGATTCTTGCTAAGTTTTCGATTAAGTATTCGGCTACGAGAGCTGAGTTCCAAGAAGTTCCACATGCTGTAAATATAATTTTCTCCGCATTGCGAAGTTTATCTTCGATATTATGTAAGCCGCCGAGCTTTACATTCCCACGATTTGCAATTAGTCTGCCGCGATAAGTATTCTCAAAAGTTATTGGCTGCTCGTGGATTTCCTTAAGCATAAAATATTCATAACCGCCCTTTTCAATTTGATCTAAATCGAAGAGAATTTCTTGGATTTCGCTTTTGGTGCGTTCATTGTAAATGGTTTTGGTTACGTAACTATCCTGCTTAATGATTGCCATTTCGTTATCATTTAAATAGATCACTTGGCGTGTGTGCTGAATAATAGCGGAAGCATCGGAAGCGAGAATAAACTCATTATCGCCGATGCCAAGCACCATCGGGCTGCCGCGGCGCGCAGCAATGATCTTGTCTGGTTCGTGAATGGATAGAACCGCTATACCAAAAGTGCCCTCGACCTGCACTAAAGCATTTCGCACAGCACTTTCTAAATCTTTTGTTTGCTCATACATTGCCCCAATTAGCACGGCAAGCACCTCTGTATCTGTCTGAGAATGGAAAACATAGCCATCTCCCTGGAGCTTTGTTTTGAGGGCGGAATAATTTTCGATGATCCCATTATGGACGATAGCTATTTCCTTCTTATTATCAAAATGCGGATGCGCATTAGTATGATTAGGCACACCATGCGTAGCCCAACGAGTATGGGCAATACCGATATTGGAGCTAATCGATTGATGATCGATTAAATTATCAAGCTCGGAGACTTTCCCCTGATTTTTGATAATATCTAATTGATTATTATTAATAAAAGCTATTCCCGCAGAGTCATAACCACGATATTCGAGGCGTTGAAGACCATTGATAAGTAATTGAGAGGCGACTTTATCGCCTATATAAGCCACTATTCCGCACATATATTTTAAATATTGTTGACAAAATCACCACTTATAAACGAATTACTATGGAAATTAATATATAAATACTAATAAAATATATTATTGGCGAGATGCTTGTATAATTAAAAAAGCTACCTCTAATTAATTGGGAGGTAGCTTTGATTATTTTATTGAATTTGAATATTAGATTGAATTTCTAGTATTAGACTTCAGCTTCTTCGTGTTTGCCGTGGCATGCTTTATATTTTTTACCGCTTCCGCAAGGGCAGGGGTCGTTTCTGCCTACTTTTACTTCTGTTTTGCGATATGTTACTGCTTTGGGGATAGGAGCTTCGTTTGGATCTCCACCTTCGCCACCACTGTAAATATAAGAAGGCACGCCTGCATCAGAATGAGTATAAGTCATATTGCTATGCGAAACAGATGTGTTGCTTCGTCCGCCTCTTGCTCTATTGCGTAAATTGGCTTGCGGTGGCATAAATGTGCCATCATCTGTATTTTCAATTATTTGTGGGAAGAATCTGAATGCCAATAGGACGGAGCCTTTATTTATTTCGCCGATTAATCCAGTGAATAAGCTGAAAGCCTCTTGTTTATACTCGAGTAATGGGTCTTTTTGTCCATAAGAACGAAGACCGATACCTTCCTTCATCTCGTCCATTTCGCGAAGATGTTCTTTCCATTTATCGTCGATGGTTTGTAGCACGGCTACTTGCTCTATTTTGGCGGCGAGTTCGCTTCCTATTAATTCTTCTTTTCTGTTATAGAACTCATTTGCTGCGCTATGCACCATTTCAATAGCTTGGCTTTTGGTCATTCTTGCAAGCTCTTCTTCAGTTAGCTTAATATCGCTTAATAGAGTCGAGCGAACAGCATTGACGAAGTCTTTTGCTCTTTGATCTTCGTGGAATTCATCATACCAATCGGAAGCAATTTCATCAATGTATTCAAAAATCTCACTCTTTAGGCGTTCTCCGCGAAGAGCTGATTTTCTGCGTGTATAGATTACCTCTCTTTGCATATTCATTACGTCATCATATTCGAGGAGGCGCTTTCTGATACCGAAGTTGTTTTCTTCTACTTTCTTTTGCGCTCTTTCTACTGATTTAGTAATCATAGAATGCTGAATAGGCTCTCCATCTGGCACTTTTAATCTTTGCATAATTCCGGCTATTCTATCGCCGCCGAATAATCTCATTAAATTATCTTCGAGGGAGATATAGAATTGCGATGAACCCGGATCGCCCTGTCTGCCGGCACGTCCGCGAAGCTGTCTATCGATGCGTCGAGCGTCGTGGCGTTCGGAACCGATGATGGCGAGACCGCCATTTGCCTTTACTTCTGGACTTAATTTAATATCCGTTCCTCTACCTGCCATGTTTGTAGCTATGGTAACGGCTCCTTTTTGTCCAGCGAGTGCTATAATATCCGCCTCTTTGGCGTGTTGCTTAGCGTTCAATACATTGTGAGGTATGCCTTGGCGTTTCAGCATTTTACTGATTAACTCCGACACATCTACTGATGCCGTTCCCACGAGGACTGCTCTGCCTTTGATTACCTCTTCTTGGACTTGATTAACGATAGCATTAAATTTTTCGCGCTTAGTGCGGAAGATTAAGTCTTCTTCATCTTTACGCACGATGTCTCTATTTGTAGGGATGACGGTTACGTCGAGCTTATAAATTTTCTCAAATTCTCCGGCTTCGGTGTCCGCTGTTCCAGTCATACCAGCAAGTTTTTTGTATAATCTGAAGTAGTTTTGCAGAGTAATTGTCGCCATAGTTTGCGTATCGCGCTCAACCTTTACATTTTCTTTTGCTTCGATTGCTTGGTGCAAACCTTCGCTATAGCGTCTGCCCTCGAGGACACGTCCAGTAAATTCATCGACAATCATAATCTTATTGTCCTGCAAGACGTATTCAATATCTTTTTCATAGAGAGAATATGCGCGCAGCAACTGGTTTAGCGTATGGACAATATCGCTACGCTGAGCAAATATCATATTCGCGTTGTCTTTTAGACGTGTTCTTTCTTTTTCGTCAATATCTGTTCTGCCTTCTAATGCGCTTAATTCGCTTGCAATATCGGGGAGAATGAAGATATCTGGATCTGGTTGCCCTTGTGATAGGATAGCTCTACCCTTATCAGTAATGTCTATTTGATGATTCTTCTCATCTATTGTGTAGTATAGCTCATCGTCGATTTCGTGCATTCTGGAGCTTTTATCGCGCATATAGAACATTTCAGTTTCGCGTAAGAGCTTCTGCATTTCTGGTTCTTGCAGGATCTTTGCTAATCTTTTATGCTTTGGCAAGCCATGATTAGATCTTAATAATGCGATACCGAGTTTTTCTCTATCCTCTTTGTTGCTTGCTGCAGTTTCTTGTAATTTTACTGCTTCGGCAGTGATTTCATTTACTAATTTATTTTGATATTCCACTAATCTCTTGACTAATGGGTTCATTTCGTTGAATTTTTGATCTGATTGACCAACGGGACCGGAGATAATCAGTGGGGTTCTGGCTTCATCTATCAAAACCGAATCCACCTCATCGACTATTGCGAACCAATGTGGGCGTTGAACCATCTGCTCTTGTTCGGAGACCATGTTATCGCGAAGGTAATCGAAGCCAAATTCATTATTTGTTCCATAAGTCAAATCAAGATTATAGGCTTCTTTGCGCTCATCATTATCCATATTGGATAGGATCGAGCCAACGCTTACGCCAAGGAATTCATATACTGGACGCATCCAGTCAGCATCTCTTTTCGCGAGGTAGTCATTCACAGTAACCAAATGCACGCCTTTCCCAGCAAGTGCATTTAGATACATAGGCAGAACGGCTACGAGGGTCTTTCCCTCTCCTGTTGCCATTTCCGAGATTTTACCTTGATGCAGGACTATTCCGCCCATCAGCTGGACATCATACGGGATCATATCCCAGACATAAGTATGACCGGCATAAGTGTATGTGTGCTTTCTGTCGGTTAATCTTTTGCAGGCTTGCTTTGCTACGGCGAATGCCTGTGGCAGGATTTCGTTTAGAGTATTATTTGCTGCTTCGAAGATATTTTTGTCTAATTGCTTAATTTTTTCATTAATATCAGCAGTCTCGCCGGGGCTTAGGACTTCATTTTTAAGCTTTTCGGCTAATTCAAATCTTTCATCTTCCAAGCTTTGAGTGTTTTTCTTTACCAATGCTCTAAATTCATCGGTTTTATTTCTTATTTCTTCGTCGCTCAATGAATTGAATTTATTATAATATTCATTAATTTGAGCTACAATTGGCTGCATCAGCTTAACGTCTTTGTCGTGCTTTGTGCCGCCGAACATTTTTTTTACGAAATCTAACATATATGTTGTTTATTATTTAAGAATTTAATTTCTAAATTTATGTTTTTAATGCTGTTTTTAATATTGTTGAAATAATTGTTTGCTTGGATATTGCTATCCTGTTACTTCTATTCTATATTACTGTTTTTAATTCAATCTTACATAGACGTATTTCTATTGTTTATATGATAATTCATATAATGTTTTGTGTATTCTTAAGACTGTGATCCAATAATTACCTCTATTATCGATAATACGTCTTCATTGTGGCTTTTGCTCAATGTGCCAAACATCTTTAATAGGGTTGTAAAAATATAAATATTTTTGCTGTTTATAAGGAAATCAGCTGTTTCTTTGCTTTCTGCACATCTGCCCAATAATTGATTTTCACTTTTCAATTCAGTTATTGGGAAACACAAATATAGCATTGGTTGAACTCCAATTGCATATTGTTTTTCTTTGATTATTATCTCATTCAGAATTTCGTAATCCCCATATTTGTATATTAATAACGGATATTTTGTTTGTGAATAATAATAGTTAGTCCCAAGTATGTTTTTTTCAATTGGATGTGATCTTTCAATACATAAATCAGGACGAGAATCTATAAACTCACTGTCTTTGATATTAGTGAGAAAGTCTCTGATTGACAAGAGCTCTTTTGGGGTTACAATACCCCATTTATGGAAATAATATATGTATTCTGATAATTCATATAATGTTTTCTTTTTCCCATTTGCTCCAATAAAAATAGAATCCTTTGTTGTAGTCCTTTTTAATTTCTCTTCATCACTAATTATTACATCATATCCAATTTGCCATTCCACATAACAGGACAGCGAAAACACTTCACTACGTGTTGGAACAGGTATTCCATACTCATTGAAATAACTTCTCTTTTTAATGCGAGTTTTTTCAGTTCCTTTGGTCAACGGTATTGAAATACTAATTTGCTTTTGCGTATTATCAATGTTATTTATCCACATAATGTTTTCCTAATAATTTTTTGAAATATTTTGCAATTACTTCTTTGCTGTGTTCAAGGTCTGCGTCATATTTAATGAACTCCTTAAATTCTGGATGCTTGTTAGACGATACTGTTACAAAGCTATCTTGGATATTCATAAATTCCTCATTATCGATCATTATGTCGCAGTTCCCAAAATAATATGGAATATTAGGAAGATATTCTTTGAAAACATCTACATAGCAATAATATGGTAGCACTTCCTCAATCACCCTAATAGTGTTACTATTTTCTTTTTTCACAAAAGTTTGCGTCCGTTTTAGTGCATTGATATCTCTCATTGTCCAGAAATGTGCCACTGTATTTTTTTCTTCAACATAGTTCTTGTTCGGATATTTACTAATATACTTGTCGATAGTATCGAAATCATTAATTGAAAAAACTGAACCTTCAAAGGTTTTAAATTGATAATTACTAATGTAATTATAATCCATACCAAAGAAGTCCCGCTCATAAAAAGCTATGATAATTGGAAAGAAAGTTGATTTTGATGTATTTGAAAAAACCTTTGAGCTAATAATTATTGAATCTTTGAGCTTATAATTGTTTCTAAATGATTTAAGTGCTACAAAATTTGATTTCTTAATTAAATATGACAGAGGATGTAAGACACAAATATAATCGGGATACAACTTACTATATGAAAGCAGAAATGAGATACCTAAGTCGCGAGAAACAATATCTGCATCTCGTTGAAACACTTCTTTTTTTATGCTGTTGCGAATTAGAGATGTAGTGTCGTTATAGGGGGGATTACCGACGATGATAAGCTTATCTTTATTATTTAAAGCATAGTTGCTTCTATCAATGCTTAATAAGCTATTTTGAATATAATAATTTATATTAGGGTTTATCGTTCTGGCTCGAGCGATAGCAAGTTCGTCAATATCAGCTCCTATAGCATTGTTTCCGCGTAAGAAACTTCCATATCCACACGATGTATCGAGTATCTTAAATTGGCTAATGTCCCCAATGTTTATCGACAACAATTCATAAACAACATCAACAATCCACTCAGGTGTGTAATAACTCCCGAGATTGACTGTATCAATGTAATTTAAGTGTTGTTGGTTCATGTTGCTTTTTTCTAATGTATAATATTAACTATCCGTGAAATATGAAAAAATATTCTTATTAATACAAAAGCATCAGCACAATAGATATATTGCGCTAATGCTTCTTTGTAGATAATTCATTTATTCTAAAATAGACTCGGGGTCTATTCCGCGTTTGCGGCGTATCTTCTCCGTAAAGAATAGAGAAGCATAGATTAATATGCCAGCTAAAAACGATAGGAAGGAGATAGCCTTGCCAGTGGTGTAGGCATCGGATTCATATCGCAATTCAATTTTGTGAGAGCCTTCGGGGAATTCTATTGCCCGCAAGCCATAATTAGCTGCCAAGATTTCTGTTTCTTTTCCGTCGATGTATGCTTTCCATTCTGGATAATACATCTCGCTGAAGCAAAGCATTCCGTTCTCGCTGCTGGTAGCTTCGTATGCGATGGCATTGTTCTGATAATTCGTAATCTTTACGCTGTGCGGGACTTCGCTGGAAGGCTTGCCACTTAATTGTATTTTATTATTCTTTTCAATAATAACATCATTGCGGAAATCAGTGGCGGACATCACGCTGAAATCATTTTTCTGCGATGCTGTCGCTAATTTTTCCGTAGGAATGACAGTAGTTTTATACACAAACCAAGCAGGACCGAATGCGCTTTCTCTCTTTTTGAATATGAGCTGGCGAGAAGCAGTGTCTGGCTCTAACGCGAAAAGAATATTTTTCAAATCAAGAGAAGTAGTAGCCGGCAAGATAGGCATAATCATTCTATTTAACAATAGAGGATTATATCCCTCGAACAGCATTATATTGTCTATCATCCCCTGATTATCCTCCATTGGCTTGGCGATTGTTCTGCCTTGCTCGTCGTAAAGTCTCATCTTTACGCGGAAAATATTGCTCGGATATTGAGGGGATAGCATTTTCTTTAATTCAGGATTTTGACTAAATAGCTCCGTATATGAAGCCATTGGATCAGCTTCCGTTTTATTGAAATCAGCTCCAGCTGCGTATAAATCAATGAATACAATTACTATTATCACAGGGGCAATAGCTGCGCTATTAGCTTTAAAGCGAGCGGCAATATATGCCAAAATACCAGTTAATCCAGAAAATAGGACTGCTATCCAGCCGTATTCATTAATAGTACTGGTAAATTCTTCGGGTGTGGCAAACATTGATGAATATACGCCGAAAGCACCAAACAAAGCAAATAGGAGAACTCCTCCGAAGGCTATATAAAGCCTCTTGCTGATGCCAGAATCCCAATTCCGTTGGTAAAGCGTATCGAAGCCAATACCGGCGAGGTATGAAAATGCCAGAACCGTGAAGAATAAAATTCTTGCTGGATTACGGAACAAACCAAAGAAAGGCAAATTATAAAAAATATCGAAAAGGAAGAAGTTCTTGCCAAGGGAAAATAACACGCCAAATATTGCGAGAATCATCATTAATTGGACATCGCGACGCTTAGCATTTGAGAGAAATCCGAATAATCCCAATGCCAAAATTCCAATGCCGAAATAAAATGAAGTTTCCCAATAATTATGCGAACCAACCCCTTTTAGGTAATACGGCACTTCCATATCATTATTACCATTTACGCTACCGAATAGCTTCGGGACAAAGGCAGTAAAGAGTTGCTTATATTCCAAAGAACCTTGAGTAACAAATTCATAGCTGGAATCGCTACGCTTTGAATGCTTCACCATCTCTTGAGTTGGCTTGTATTGAATCATAAATATGCCTGCTGCAATCGCTACGGTGAGCAATGCAGAAACAGGGGAGAGGAAAGAAGATTTGCCAGAAGATTGCTTATCTATTAAATTTGTAATAAAATACCAAAGCCATACGATAAGCAGGAATAAACCTTCGTAAAGAGCCATTTGCGTATGCCCTGAAAGCATACTAATTCCGTAAATAATGCCGGCAATAGCTCCGGATTTAACATCACCAAAGCGCACGCCCTTCAAGAAGAACATTAATACTAATGGGAACCAAGCCAAATGCTGCACTATCATCGGGTGAATGGAATGTGCGGCAATCAAGAGAGAAAACGAATATCCAATAGCTGCGATGATGGAGCCAGAGCTGCTTATTTTCATTGATTTAGATAGGAAATAAGCGTTGATTTGAGAGATAAAGAAATGCAATATAATCATTAATTGCAATGCTGAAAAGCTTAGACTGCCATCTGCGCCGATGAATAAACCTAATATCCTGTTGAGTGGATAGAAAAATCCTACCTGCAAATCTGCTAAAAATGGCATTCCACTAAATGAAAATGGATTCCAGAAAGGAATGCTGCCCTTGGCTGCTTCTTTTGCGGCGAAATTCTGCAATGGATAGACGAAGCGCACAATGTCTTCCCAGAAATATGCTGATCCAAAAATTACATCCCAGAAGAATACTAAAGTAGTCAAGAGGAAAATTACAAGAGCTGCATAAATTGGAATATCTTTAATCTTTCCAATCATTTGCTTGCCAATCACTTTGGAATTATTACTATTGATGGAATTATTTCTATTGATACTACTATCAATAGCATTGCTAATATTTGGGCTTTGCTTGCCTTTGTCTTTTTGATTATTATTTCTTTTGCTCATAATTTGCTCGTCTTTATTTTGCTTATTATCGATTCAATATAAATATTGAATTATTCAGAATACAAAAATAACTCTCTTTTTTCAAATTGTAATATCTTTTATTATTTCTTTTTTATAATAAGTGTTAATTTTCTTTATAAATTCGCTTTTGCGAAGCATAAATTCACTCCTCCAAACGGAAGAATGCGTAGCAAGGGATAGCACGCCATCTTTTAAAGATTTTATTCTTATCTTGCTCGATGCTATTTCTCCGACGAATAAATGCCAATCTCTTTTGACATTTTCGAGGATAAAATACTCTTCATAGCCATTTGTTTCGATGAAGTCATTTATCAAATCCTTCATTCTATGGAGATTATAATTCTTCATCGGCTCGCCTCCGCGACTTCTCCATCTTGAACATCAAAAAGGGCGTATGCGTCTGCCTGTGGCAAGCTGTTTAGAAAGTTGGCATAATTAACCGTGATGAAAGTTTGCGCCTTGTGTTCATCGACTAATCGGAGAACTTGCTCAATGCGCTCTTGGTCTAACTCCGAGAAAATATCATCAAGTAGAATAACTGGAGTTTCGTTTAATATTTCTTTCAGGAATCTAAATTCTGCGAATTTAATAGCAATCAGTAGAGATTTATGCTGCCCTTGGGAAGCAAATTCTCGCGATGACCCACCATTGATAAGGATTTTCAAATCATCGCGTTGGGGACCGAAGAGGTTGATGCCGCGTCTTAATTCGTCATCGCGATATTTCTCGGCAGATAATTCCAATTGTTGCTTTATGGATTGCTTGGATGATACATCTTTTATATCAAAAGGTCTATATTTTAATTGGACTGTTTCCTTCCCACGGCTTACCTTCTCGTATAGAGCAATAAAGTGGGTGGAAAATTTTTCGATAAAATCTAAACGCTTCCAGATGATTTCGGCAGATACTTCGATTAATAATTGAGTCCAAATATCGAATTGACTGCAATCGCCAGCGTTGTTTTTTAAATATTGGGTCAGGAAGGCGCTTCTCTGCCTCAGGATTCTCTTTAGCTTTAGCCAATCGGCAAGATAGGTCTTATAGCTTTGGGATAAGATTCTGTCAATCAGGGCGCGACGCTCCGAAGGGGAGCCGAAAGTAATTTCTTTGAAATCAGGCGAGAGGACTACGAGCGGTAGCTCTCCAATAATATCTTTAGGCAAAAGATTATCCCCAATAGTATTGGAGATAATCTTTTTTTCATTTTTTGTATATTTAATACTTACAAAATAGGGAATTCCATAATCATTTGTGGCATTAAGCGAGACAGAATAATCATTCGCATCGCGATTTAATACTATGCTATCCCCCACGGGCTGGAAGCTCTTGGATAGCCCCGCGATGGCAATCGCTTCAAGGATAGATGTTTTGCCCACGCCATTTAATCCACGGAAGACGTTGATATTTGGGTGGAGTTCTATCTCTGTTAGTTTATGGTTGCGGATATTTTGAAATATTAGCTTGTTAATTCGCACTACAATGCACAATGAGTTAATTTATGAAAGGTTTTAGTTACCAGTCAAGAAGTGGATTTTTTCGATTCTAATCATGTGCCTGCCGCCTTGGAACTCACCTTCTAAGAAGGTTTGGGCGATTTTTTTAGCAGTTTCCGAATCGATAATTCTTGCGCCCATATTTAGCACATTTGCGTTGTTGTGCTCGCGTGCCATTTGAGCCATCTCTTCATTAGTGCAGAGCGCAGCGCGAATCCCTTGCACTTTATTAGAAGTGATATTCACACCTATCCCAGTGCCACATATAATTATTCCATAGTCGGCAATTCCGCCTGCTACGGCTTCCGCAGCGGGGAAAGCATAATCTGGATAATCAACGGATTCATCGGAATATGTTCCGAAATCCAATACTTGATGACCCAATTCTTTTACGAAAGCGATTACTTCTTTTTTAAGATTATATCCAGCGTGGTCTGATGCAAATGCTATTTTCATTATTGATTTATAAAATAAAATTAATCATACGAATGTATTTAGACGAAACAACCCGACAATATTGTATTTCAATCCACCTTTCTCTTAATCTCTACACCATCATTGTTTTTGATGTTAATTTTCTTAAATTGCATATCGGCTAATAAAGAACTGATAACGAGGTGCGCTTGCTCCGTAGCAGTATTTAATATTCCTTCGTTGATGGCTTCCTTGCGAATTTTATCTTTTTCGCTTATAATTGCCCGATTGTAATCCTCGATTTTCAGAGGATTGAAAATATTCTCGCTTTGATTATATACGTGGATTGATTTCTCGTTGATATAAGTCTCGAATATCTTTGGTTCGGGCAGTAGCACGTCGATAACATCTTTATTTACAGTGATTTTCGTTTCTTTGAGCTCTATTCCTGCTTTTACGTAACCATTATATTTTAATAGAAAATACTTGCTCGTAAATGGGAGATTAATGTCAAGTAGCTTAAGGGATTCGTCGAAGCCAATGACCCCAGCATAATTAAACTTTACGAGCGCCAGCTCTTGGAGCTTATCAATTCGGGTCATAACGCTTGAAGCATCATAGCTGTTCTCGTTTTTGCTTAATTGAGTGATTATCAGGATTATCGCCAAGACTAAGGCAATCAGCCCCAATGCGAAGCTAAGATAATAGGATTTTTTGATTTGCATAATACTTTCCTTTCTTTATAAATTCGTCCAACAATTGCTTATCAATACTATATTTTGGAATACGAATTTCGCCTTTATTAGTTAATTATTCAAAAAAATTATTTATTTTTTTCGCATAGTATGAACGGAGATTCTGCTTAGAGGATGTTTGCTTTTTCTAAAATGTTTTTGAAACTTTACCGTTTACTGATAATAATAGATTTTTAACTGTGGCTAATGAATTACGAAGTAGAAATACTAAAAAGTGCTATAAAGGACTTACAACAAATAGACAAAAAGGACGCGAAGGTTATAGTAGAAAAAATATCTTTATTGCGTAACGGTTTGGTTGGAGATATTAAGAAACTAAAATATTACAGTCCTGGTTACCGCTTGAGAGTCGGGAACTATCGTGTTTTGTTTAGTCTTAATGGAACGAATATAGTTGTTGGTCGTATATTGCATAGAAAACAAGCATATAATTAAGAGGTAATAAAATGGAATTAAACCCGCAAATAATAGAACTTCCTGAAGGCAAGGTAGTCATTTTACCTTATGCTGAATACAACAGGATAACTGAATTATTAGAAGACTATGAAGATAGTTTATTATTAAAAACGACAATGGAAGCAGAAGACAATCAAGAGAGCGTCAGCATTGAAGAGTTAGCTGCAACGCTTGGCGTAAAGCTGTAGTTAATTAATGTGATATCTACATTTTTTGTAGTTCCTTTGCTTACAAATTACTAATTATATGTTTATTACTTTTGAAGGTATTGATGGTTGCGGCAAAAGCACGCAATTAAAGCTTTTGGGCGAGCATTTAGAATCAATCGGATATGAAATTCGCATTTTGCGCGAGCCCGGTGGATTGCCTCTATCGGAGGAGCTTCGCTCTATCTTGCTAAATTCGGAGGAAAACATCCATCCAATTACGGAGCTTTTGCTTTTCGAGGCATCGCGTTCGCATTTGGTGCATAACCTTATTAATCCTGAATTGCTTGCTGGGAAAGCCGTCCTTTGCGATAGGTTCTATGATTCCACTACGGCATACCAAGGCTATGGCCGAGGGCTTGAATTAGACTTAATTCACAGGCTCAATCAAGTGGCGTCGCTCGGCAGAACGCCCGATCTCACGATTTATTTAGACTTAGATTATTCCCAGACATTAAGCCGATGCAATAATAGGATAAACGACAGAATTGAGAGATCCGGCAGGGAGTTTTACGACAAAATTGCAAATGGTTTCAGAGAATTAGCAAAGCAATTCCCCGAAAGAATAATGTTAATTGATGCAGATGGGGAAATCGGCGAAGTCCATAATAGAATTTTAGCAATAGTGAAGCAGAAATTTAATATTTAATATGAGTTCAATATTTAATATGAAAATAATATGAAAATATTTAATATGAATGATTACCCATATTTACCGACAAATACCGCCAAGCAATTTGCTAAATTGAAGCAAAAGAAGCACAGACATGAAGCCAAGGCATTTATTGCCGAAGGCTTAAAGGTATGCGAAGAATTGCTAAAATCAAAATATAATTGCACTGATATTATTATTAATGATAGTTTATTTGATAATGGAGAGGCTCGGCAGATATTAGATTCCGCCAGCGAGAGAGATATCCGTATTTTCAGGGCGAATGACAATATTATTAATAAAATAGCTGATGCCATCACTCCGCAGGGCATTATTGCCATTGCTGAAATACCGGAGCTTTGCTTAAATCATTTGGCGGATTCAATTATTGCGCTGGAAAATATCCAAGATCCGGGCAATTTGGGGACAATCCTCCGCACGGCTCATTGGTTCGGGATAAAGGATATTCTAATCTCAAATGAATCTGTGGATATTTATAATCCAAAGGTTGTTCGCTCGACGATGGGCAGTCTATTTCATTTAATTATTAAATATTCCAATGATTTAATAGATTACTGCAAAAAGCATTATCCAAATCATGAAATATTTGCCAGTTCTCTTGAGGCGACGCAAAATTTAAGCGACATCAAAATCCCCCGAAACTTCGCTGTATTCTTTGGTAATGAAGCCAAAGGGCTATCTGAAGAAACTTTAGCAAAAATCGAAAATAAATATATTATCAAAGGCATGGGAGAGGCGGAATCCCTGAATCTATCAATAGCGACGGGAATATCTCTCTATCAATTTACTAAAAGTAAGATTAAATAACACTTAATTAAACTAATAACTGAATCAATTTAATGGAAAATCAAAGACCCAAAATAGGAGCTACTCGCACAGAGGAAAGAACTAAAAAAATAGAAAAAGTATTATCGCACAGGCACAAAGACTTCACTATCGTTGCGGAGAACCTAACGGATCCGCATAATATCTCGGCTGTGTTTAGGTCCTGCGATGCCGTCGGTATCCTCGATGCGCACATTGTTTATAATTTAGAAGTAAATAGACCCAAGTTAGCTGATTCCAGTTCTGCCAGTGCCAGAAAGTGGGTTAATGCTATTTATCATAACTCAATCGAAGATTGCTTTAAGGTGTTGCGCGCAGAGGGAAAGCGCATCTATACTACTCATCTCTCTCACGATGCTGTTTCGCTCTATGATATTGATTTAACCGTGCCATTTGCGCTTGTTCTGGGGAATGAACGCCACGGAGTAAGCGATGAAGCTCTTGCTTTAGCAGACCAAAATGTGCTGATTCCGCAAGTAGGAATGATCCAATCATTAAATATTTCAGTGGCTTGCGCCGTAAGCATATACGAAGCTTTTAGGCAAAGACAGAAAGCTGGGAAATATGATCAAAGAGCATTGCCAGATGAGGATTACGATCTGATTCTAAAGGATTGGTTAGAAAGATAATAAAACATCCCCCACCGCCGAAAGCAATGGGGGATTTTTTTATTTGTGTCAACTTTTTCTGATGTGGGATGCCCAAATTTATAATCAGGACAATGTTTTTAGCCGGAAGATAATGTATCAGCTGAACATTCTGCCAGAAATAAGCATAGTGATGAATTAATACTTATGTATTGCTCTGTGCATTACTTTGCGAGTTTCTTCATACATTTGGTCTTCGTCGAGGTGGGATAGTTTTTGGTCTAAGCCCATATCGTTTTCATTCTTTAGCATGGTCGCAAAATGATCAATGATTTTCTCCGTGAAGATTCCATCAACAGTGTAGAGTTCTTTATTCTTTAGTAACAATTCGCTACTTTCTACGCAGCAAGTTGGTAAGTCATCGAGGTGATCATATTCAGGAGTGTGAATATTACCAGAAGCATAGCATTTCTTTGCAAGCTCTAAGGCTTCAGCTTTGTGGGTGAATCCCCATTCAGCAGCAAGTGCTAAAGCTGCGAGGACAAATTGCGGGAATGCGCTACCGTCTGGAGTTCTGATTTCCACCGTTTGGCGAGAATCTCTGCTAAGGTAATCTTCCTTTTGCTGAGGATTGATTTTCTTTGCTAAGTTGTTTAAGTTAGACCAGCCGAGAGGCACTCTAATCATAGCTGTGCGATTGCATTCGCTCCAGCATACTTTAGTTGGGGCTTCTTGTCCTGGCACCAATCTCAAGTATGATGCTGCTACAGTATTTCCGAAAGCAGTGATTGTAGGAGCGTAAGTAGTTAGCCCACCGATTAGCACTCGTGCTTCTTCTGATAGCTCGAATTTATCATTTAGCATAATGTTTTTGCCATCTTTCATTAATGCCATGTGGAAGTGCATACCGCTACCTGCGTGACCTACTTCTAATTTTGGAACGAAGCTGGCAGTATATCCATATTGGAATGCTATATTTCTGATAATCCACTTGCTTAATGATAGAATATCACCTACTTCTTCTACTGGAGCTAATAGGAATTCCACCTCTACTTGCTCAGCGGATTTGCCATTTAGTTCTGGCAATTCGCTTACAATGTTTTCCAATACTCCCACTTCATTGTGCGCATATTTTACATTGCCACAGACTTGAGAAATAACCGTTAGAATCTCGGTCATCACTTCTGTTGTCTTGCTGAAAGGAGCAGATTGGTGATATGCTTTTTGCTTTTCGTTCGGGAATAGCTTCGTTGGCTCTTCGCCGATTAAGAAAAACTCTAACTCGCCAAGAGCATATAGCTCGAGACCAGTTTTTTCTTTTAGTAATTTAGAAGCCTTAAATAACACGCTATCTGGTGTGTAGCCTGCTAATTTCCCATCTCCCGTTAGGAAGCGGCACATAAAATCGAGGCTGCGCTCGTCGAATGGATTGATGAAAGCTGTTTTGTATAGAGGGAGGACGTATAAATCTGATTTCCCAACATCGACGATACCTTTAAATAAAGAAGAGCCATCGACTCTTTCGCCTTCTGTTAGTAATAATTCTGCGTGTTCTCTATCGAATATTGGAATTTTCAATTCCTTGATTCTACCGTCTAATGCTGTGTAATGGAAAGTAAATCTTTCGATATCGAAAGACTCAATTACTCTTAGTAAATCTTCTCTTGTAAACTCATCTTTGTTCTTTTCTAAGAAAAGAGATATTGGACTAACTATTCCGAATTTCTCGAATGTCTTCATTGTGAAGCCTATGGTTATTATTAAAATAATTAATTATTGAGTAAAAAAGGGTTATTATTTATAATCAAACAATAACCCTTTCAAAAAAACGATACACCAAATTAATATTTTTTATCGAGAAAATCAAACTTTGGATAAATATTCTCTAAAAATTAATTATTTTTTTTCATATCCTAAGTTAATATAAATATTAGATATTAAATTGCTTTTTGGTTGCTGTGCAAAATGTTTTGTGTTTATTTCAACCCACTGCTTTAGCTGTGGGTGTTCTGTGTAATTCGCCCCCCGCCCTGAAGGACGGGGTTGAGTATATTGTGTTTACTATCAAATTTCCTTTGGAAATTTGATAACCCTCATTCGTAATTCGTAATTTCTTCAACAGCTATAAATGAATATTATAAATACCATTTATTAGATATTCAGCGTTTTCCACTTCATTTAATATTTGCTTCCTGCCATTGACAATGGATCCCGTTTTTACCAATATCTTTTCTACGGATATTTGGTTTTTATCTTTCTTTACAATTTTTAGGATGTATTCGCCCTCTGCTGAATTAATAAATGCGGATTCCGGCAGAGATTTTTGTTTTTTCGCGCTTAAAATGATTTTCCCCTGCACAAAGGAATTAACTACAGCATTGATATTGCGAAAGTTATTGATTTCGGCATAGCAATCAATGCTTTTATTATCTTCATTCTTTTGTTTGCCGATGGCTGTGATTTTGGCGGTTTGCGAATTAGCAGAATCTCCGCCAAGAGCAAATAAGACCTCTTGCCCGAGGCGAACCTTGTTAATATCTTGTTCGAATATCGATAGTTTTAGGATAATATCTTGGTCATTTAGTATGCTTGCCAAAACATCTCCAGCATTGGCGAATTGCCCGATACTTGCTTTAATATCTGTGATATATCCAGTGATTGGGGATTTAATTGTGTATGAGTTCACGAACTCACCATTTGAGATTTTATCTGGGTTGATGCCAATGTTTTTCAGCTTTAATTTGAGAGCGTTTAATCTTGCTGTTTCTGCTTTAAATGCGGATTCCGCAGAGTATAGCTCCTTTTTAGTGCCGATGTTTTCGGATTGCAATTCCTTTGTTTTATCTAATTCTTTTTTTAATTTAAAGTGATTCGCAATGGATTCTGCGTAATCTCTTTGGAGGTCTATTAATTCATTTCCGCTGATTGTGAATAAAGCCGTGCCACTGTTTACCTTGCTTCCGGGTTGCACGTGGATTTTTGAAATGATTCCGGGAGTTTGTAAGCTGACGGTAGCTGCGGCACCGCTTTTAGTGCTAATTACTCCATTAAAATCAATTACTTCGGGGAAGTCGGCTTCTTCTATTTTCCCGACGCTCATTTTCTCATTCTCAAATTGCTCGTTTGATATTTCAATGAATTTAGAATTTGTTTCGGCGCTTGGGGTTTCCGCTTCATTCTTGCCACAGGCTACGAGAGCCAAGCTAATTAGTGCTATTATTATCAGGTGTTTTTTCATCTTTGTCTTATTTTGAAATATAAATTAATAATTGTAATTTGATTATTTATTTAAATAATAGATTTCGGTTAATAGTTGTTGATATTTTGTAATGCTGTTAATTTGATTCTCTTCAATTTGCAGAGCATTCTCGTAAGTTTGCACGAACTCGAAGAAGTTAATTTCTCCAATATTATAGAGGGTGATTGCCGTTCTTTCGATTTCATCTTTAAGTGCTTTGCCCGTAGAATTATAATAATTGATCAATTCTTTATATTTAAGCAATTCGCTTGATAGCTCATTATTCCGAGCTTTCAACTGCTTTAGTTCATAGTCGCTTAGTAATTGTTGGGACTCAAAAGCGAATTTCGCTGCTTCCACTTTATTGGCTTGCCCAGTGTTGAATAATGGGATAGCAATCCCCAATTCAATCCCGTTATATATTCGATTCTCCGCTTGAGTATTAGTGCTCAAATTGAATTGAATAGATAGGTCTGGATAGTTTTTATATCTTTCTATATCGATTAATGATTTATAGTAATCATTTTGAAATTTTAGATATTCAGCATTTGCATTTGTGTCTATATAGCGCGTGTCGTATTCGAGATTGACGTTATTTTCGGCAATTCTAAAATCTTCATTTATATCCGTTAATTGCTTTAGTTTATTATATGCAATTTGAATATCGATAGAATTTGCTTTTAGGTTTAGTTCGCTTTTTTGTTTCTTAGCTTTGATATTCAGTAATTCCAAGTTATCGGCATCGCCAATTTTCTTTTTATATTCAGTATTTCGGAGAATTACTGAATACATACTATCTATGCGCGTATACATCTTATTTTTGTAGATGTTGTTGATCTGCTCATAGAAAATTGAGCAAATATCTCGAATCAAATTATTCTTTTGAATTTTATATTCGCTTGCTGCCATCTGAATCTCGAAGGAGCCAGCTTGCTTATTCGCGCTGTAATATCCGGGATAAGCAAAATTCTGCCCGATACCAATAGTGTGCAGAGGATAACTATTATCGGCATAATTTGCCTGATCATATCCGTAAGAAATATTTGTTTTATCAAATAGATATGAGCTTTTATTGGAAATTTCCTTGCTCTTTATCTTAATTTCTAATGATTGCAACTTCTGGTTTTTAGCGAGAGCTGTATTGATTAACTCATCTAATGTTAATTCCTTGCTTTGGGAGAAAAGTCCCGCAGCAGGCAATACCATCATCAAAGCAATGGCGCAAGTAGTTCTTCTAATTACTTTGAATGGGAAGAATTTAACGCTTTTAATATTATATAAAAACTCATAAAGCAATGGTAGCACTATCATCGTCAGTAGGGTAGAAGTAATTAACCCACCGATAACGACTGTCGCAAGTGGTCTTTGGACTTCAGCTCCGGCACCGGAAGAAATAGCCATCGGCAAGAAACCCAATGCTGCAGCTCCGGCAGTTAGCATCACGGGACGCAATCTGTGCTTCGCACCGTGGATTATCATTTCGCAAGCACAGTTAAAATTCTTTACATCTAATTCTTTTAAATGCTCGATTAGCACAATTCCATTCAATACTGCGATACCAAATAGGGCAATGAAGCCAACCCCTGCCGATACGCTAAAAGGCATTCCGCGAAGCCATAGCAAGACGATACCGCCGACGGTAGCCAAAGGAATTGCCGAGAAGATCATTATTGCGTCGCGCAAGGAGCGGAAAGCAAAATGAAGGAAAATAAAGATCAGAGCCAAGGCTATCGGAACGACGATTATTAATCGCGTGGTGGCATTTTCGAGGTTCTCGAATTGTCCGCCATATTTTATGTATGTATCTGCGTTTAGTTTCACATTTTTGTTAATCGCCATTTTAATATCTTCTACTAATGATTGCAAATCTCTATTGCGAACATTGATACTTACCACCACCCTTCGGCGAGTGTTTTCGCGAGAGATCTTTGCGGGACCGTTAGTGTAACTAATATCGGCTAATTCAGCGAACGGCACTTGCGCGCCACCATCGACCTGAACCATTAAGTTCATAATATTATTTATATCAACTCTATCTTTGCTATCGAATCGGAGGACTAAATCGAAGCGTTTTTCACCCTCGAAGACTACCCCTGCCATCTGCCCACCGAATGCGCTTTGCAGGTATGTATTTAGTGTCGCTACGCTTACTCCGTAATAGGCTAATCTATCTCGACGATATTTTACTTTAATTTGGGGTAATCCGGTTGTTTTCTCAATGATTACGTCGCTTGCTCCGGGGATTTTCTCAACGATATTCTTTATTTCTGTAGCCTTCTCGTTTATATAATCTAAATCATCGCCAAATATCTTGATTGCGATATCCGAGCGAACACCGGTAATTAACTCATTAAATCGCATTTCAATTGGTTGAGTAAATTCATATTCAATTCCGGGGATTACGGATAGCTTTTCTTTAAATTTCTCTTCTAATTCATCTTTGTTCTTCGCGGCTTTCCATTCGCTCTTAGGCTTCAGACGGACAATCATATCAATTTCTTCCATAGACATTGGGTCGGTCGGCACTTCTGCCGCACCGATTCTTGAGACAACCTGATCAACTTCATTTGGGAAGTTCTTTATTAATATGCTTTCCATGTTGGTAGTGGTTTCTACTGTTTTGCTTAGGGAAGTTCCAGTTTTTAGCACAGGTTGAATAACGAAATCGCCTTCATCAAGAGTTGGGACGAACTCCCCACCCATATTCAAGAACAATGTCCCAACAATTATTAGCGATGCCACAGCCATAGTAATTACAGTTTTCTTATGCTGAAAAGCCCATTTAATAGCAGGTTCGTATGTTCTATTGGCAACATTCATTATCCAAAGAGTTAGTTTGTTTACTTTGTCTTTCCCTGGTTTTAGGAATACGGCAGAAGCCGCTGGAAGCCAAGTGAGTCCCATAATCATCGCACCGATGATTGCGAAGCAAAATGCCAGAGCCATTGGTCTAAACATCTTGCCTTCAACGCCTGTCAGCGATAAAATTGGGATAAAAATGATTAATATAATTACTTGCCCGAAAATAGCCGATTTCATCATTCTGCTTGCTCCAATTCGAGCATTCTTGTCCATTATTTCGCTGCGCGCATCTCCGCTTGCCGAATTGATTTCATCTTTCATCTTCATCAATTTGAGCATAATAAATTCTACGATTATCACGGCTCCGTCGATTATAATTCCAAAGTCCAAAGCTCCTAAACTCATTAAGTTAGCATCTACTCCGAAGACATACATCATCGAGAGAGTGAAGCTCAGTGAAAGTGGGATCATCGATGCGATTACTAAGGCAGAGCGCAAATTACCAAGAATAAGGAATACTGCGAACATCACGATAATCGCTCCAAGAATTAAGTTCTCGGCAACTGTTGATGTAGTTTTGCCGATGAGTTCGCTTCTGTCCAATATAGGATTGATTTCTATCCCCTCTGGTAGTCCCGATTGTATTTCCTTTATTCTCTCTTTGACTTGATTTATTACTAATTTTGAATTTGCATTTTTGAGCATCATTACCTGCCCGAGGACGGTTTCGCCCTTTCCATTGGAAGTGATTGCGCCAAATCTATTGGCGTAGCCGTATTTTATGTCGGCGACATTCTTCACAAAAATAGGGGAGGCACCATTGCTTTTAATTACAATATTTTCAATATCTTGAATGCTTTTTACTTGCCCGTCTCCACGAATAAAATAGCTCTCATTGTTTTTCTCTATATATCCAGCACCTGCGACGGCATTATTTGCTTGTAGGGCATTATATACGTCAATTAGAGTAATATTATAGGATTTCAGTAGCTCGGGCTTGATTGCTACTTCATATTGCTTTAAGAAACCGCCCCAGCTGTTAATTTCGACCACTCCATTTATTCCCGATAGCCTCCTGCGGATGTTCCAATCTTGGATAGTCCTCAAGTCCATAGCGGTGAATTGATCTTCGTATCCGGGCTTGATTGATAAAGTATATTGGAAAATTTCGCCCAAACCAGTGGTGATTGGTCCCATTTCGGGAGTGCCATACTCTTCGGGGATATTTGCCACTGCTAGCTTGATTTTCTCGTTTATTAGTTGTCGTGGCAGGTATGTCCCCAAATTTTCATCTAAAACAACGGTAACTAATGATATACCGAACTTAGAGATTGAGCGTATTTCCTTGACGCCGGGCAAATTCGCCATCTCCATTTCAACGGGAGCAGTTATAAACTGCTCTATTTCCTGAGTGGATAAATTACCAGAAGTAGTGATTACCTGAACTTGATTATTTGTGATGTCGGGCACTGCGCCGACGGGAATATGCAAAATAGAATACATACCAAATGCAAAAACAGCAAAGGTAAAGAGGAACACTATCAGCTTATTTTTTACGCTGAAAGATATTATTTTTTCTAACATTTATTAGACCTTATATCAATAAACTTTATATAAACACAAATATAATGATAAATTATTCGTTTGTAACTATGCATTTATTTTTATTGTTATAAAACGGAATAATATTATTTTGTTTCATAATAAGAATAATAAAGCAAGAATAAAACAAATATTTTTCATATTTTAGAGTGCCTTTTTTCAAAAAGGTTTAATATTCAATATAAAATAATAGAGATGATAAATAATCAATTGAAATTCAGTATCTCATTTTTGGCAATAATTGTGGCAATGCTATTTGTTGGATGCTCGCATTCGAGGGAAATCACGGAATATGATTTGCAGAGGCAATTCAGCGATTTGGAGGATAGCACAGCGAAGAACTACATCACCTCCAGCATTCCGATTGATTCGGCAGATATTAATAAGCTGATCTTTGATATTTGGAGAATTGAAACCGATAAATATCCGCAAAATATAAGAATTTATGCCAGAGTGTATGATTCACTCGGGCATTTTATTTTTTCGATGGCGGATCCATATATTAAAACTCAAGGCATTAAGTATTTCACAAAGTTAGACGAAGGGCTTGGGAATATTTATAATAAGAAGATGGTAAACATCCCTTCCTTTACGGTTAGGGAATTTGGTGCAAATGATTCTATTCCTTACAATATTGTCTTAGCTCTGGATAATAGCGGTTCGATGAGCGGAGTATATAATACTATTATGGATGGTGCGGAACTCTTTACCTCGATGAAATTTAAATATGACAAGCTCGCAATTACTTCTTTTAGCGAGAAATTTGATCTTGTAGCGCCGCTTACTATTGATATTAATGATATTCTATATCGCTTGAAGAATAAACGCCGAGAGGGCTTGGGCAGATTTTCATCTGTATATGAATCAATGTGGCGAAGTATGGACGCATTCGAATTTGCAGATAAGGAAACTCCAAGGGTTATGGCGCTTTTCACTGATGGGGACGAAAATTACTCCAAGCGAGAAATCGGCGACATAATCAAAAAGGCAAAAGAGATGAAAGTGCATATTTTCTGCGTAGCTTTTGGTTATTCAAAAGATGAACATTTAAGAGAAATTGCTAAATATACTGGTGGAAAATTCTACAAAGCATATACAAAAGAAGAGCTTACAGCGATTTTTAGGGATATTTACATGAGCTTGCGTAATTATTATCTGATTAATTACACTCCTCCAAAATATTACGGAATGCACTATGTATATCCAGTGATAGAAGTCCCCGGACGCGATTCCGCATTAGTCGCCCAAGGAGAATATGACGTGAGCGATTTCTGGAGAGATCCGGGCGATGAGTTCGTTATTCCGATTAACTTTGATTTCGCAAAATGGGACATCAAGTCTGAATCATTCCA
>CAZGXC010000011.1:32975-34390 GCA_964529535.1 uncultured Hyphomicrobiales bacterium
ATTCCAAGTAATCGATGAATTGGTCGATCAAATGATGAGCAGACCAAAATTAAAAATTGAAATACAAGGGCATACGGATAATGTCGGCGGATTAGAAGTCAATCAAACTCTATCAGAAAAGAGAGCAAATGCCGTGAAGCAAGCACTCGTAAGCAGAGGAATTGAAGAAGGAAGAATCCGCACAAGAGGCTTCGGCTTGACTATGCCACTCGCAAGCAATGACACTGAAGAAGGTAGAGCGAAAAACAGAAGAACCCAATTCGTGATTTTAGCGAAATAAAGGAAGAGTGTTAATGCACAATTCATAATGCATAATTATTTATAAAGAATCAATAGAATGAAGAAAATATTATCGTTGTTAACGGTGTTTATATGCTTCATTGCACTCTCCCAAAAGATAAAGAATGTTGGGGCAACTGATTGATAATAAAATATTAGTTACTGAATCTGGCAGTGATGGAAGTATGGCGATTCGTTGGTTTGATATTAATAAAATAATAAATAGGTAATAATCACTTTAGTTGTATCTTTTACATCCGCTCTAAAGGATGGGGTTGATTTCATCTTAATTATGCATTATGAATTATGAATTATTTATCTATGTTTCTTAAAATGACATCATAAGACATTGATATAAAAGGACTTAAAAAGAAATGTCAAAATAAGCTGTTTAAAACATGCTTATTTTGACATTTTTGTAAGATTAAGCAGATTTTTGAAATATTTAGTGCTTAATCTGCAGTTTTATAAATATGTATTTAAAGTATCAGCTCCTAAATTATATACTAATATAGAAGTTGGCAGGAAATGTAAAGTTCGCTTATTATACTCCGCTACTCCCTGTTTATTGATGGTCGTAACGGTTCCAGTCGATAAATTATTATTCTCCATAAAGCTCATCAATGATTTCAACTCATTAATATTCTCATAATATCGGTTGCTCCATTTAATTTCTGTTACGGAGAGTGGCTTTTGATTTGCTGCGTTCAATCGCACAATATCTACTTCCCCTTGCGAGCGACCTAATTTCCAGTTTGCGTATCTTAATAGATTATCGCCTCGGGGGAATAATTGCGAGAATACTGCTGTTTCCACCATACTTCCTATGTTGTCATCTGTGCTTTGTAGTGGTTCAAATAACGCGCTACGCAGTGATGGGTTTGTCAGGTATATTTTAAAAGTATTAATTCTCTGGAAATGCTTTGCGTTGATATCCACTTTGTTTAATAATTTTATCAGAAAGGCAGCTTCTAAATATTCAATATATTTTCTCAAGGTTTCCTTCCGAACTCCAGAAATTTTTGATAACTTTTCGAATGAAAATTCATTCCCTGAATGATATGCTATCACCGAGAAAAAAGAGTTTAGTTCCTGAACATCAGATATACCATAAATACTTGGTAAATCGCGAAGCA
>CAZGXC010000012.1:0-32965 GCA_964529535.1 uncultured Hyphomicrobiales bacterium
GATAGGTGAATTTAATAATTTAGATACATCTTTTTGGAATAGATCTGTATCTGAAATGAAAATCCCACCCACGCGAAGATTAACAATCAGAGCATTCAAAAGAGTGAAATAATCAACTGGAGCAGATTCTACCAATTCCAACCAAGTGCGGATATTTTTAACGTGATTAATATTGCGATGGATCTGCCAATCCTCCGTCAGATAGATCTCACCGGGGGTTATGAAGCCCATATCGATGATTTTATTTTCTAACACTAATATAAGCTCTGAATTTTTCGTTTCAGCGATAACCATTCCGAGCGTAGCCACGCAGTCCAAAATAGTGCTTTGATATTTATTTTTTAATTCATTGAAAATAAGGAAAGATTGGTCAAAAAACTCAATGATTTGATCTTTGCTCAATTCAGCGGTGATGCTCTTCATCAGTTTATTTATATCCCAGAGAAGATGGTCCTTCAAGTGGCTCATTCCGGGTAAATACAGCATATAGAAGAGGAAATAAATTCTCTCCACGGGAGAATTGAAAATGCTTGATTTCAGGCGCAGTTTATTGGCAATTTCCTTAAAAGTTGGCACTGATTGAATGATGGCATCTCTGTCGTTTAATTCTCTAAGCTTAGCAAGATTTGATTCAAATACAGATGAAAACAGCTCGCTTAATTCTTCAGAGTAATCACTTGCGAAAAGGTGCTTTTTCTGCTCATACCACTCTTCTATATTCATCGTAGTTGACCAGAAATGCAAATTCTTTTCGTATGATATTTTTGTGAGGCGGGCAATACTTTCTCTAAGAGATTGATATTCCGCATCATCTAAATCATTTTGCTTGAGTTTCAGGTGTGTTTTGAAATTCCCAGAATTTTCAACGAAGATGAAATCATTCTCCTCTACGGCAGCCCATTCATCGAGCTTGCTGAGGATAATATTAAGCTCTTTATAGAATTTTTTTGGCTCTTTTTCGGCGAGCAAATCGAACATTTGCAAATATGATTGCAATAGATTTTCTTTGATAATCTCGTCATTAGCTTTATCAAAAATCTCTGCGAAGAAATCATTAATCATTCCGATGGCAAATTCATATTTTTCGGATTTAGTGTATAGCCATAGATTGTCTAAGGCTATTTTCTTGATATTGTCGCCAAGATATTTATAATTAGAGAATGGGTGATTATATTCAGCTAAAAATTCCTTAGTGCTGTTATTAATCCCCCAATAGGATGCCGAAAGCTCGAGGAAATCCTCTTGCTCGGACGAAAGCTCATTTACTGCTCTGGTCTGGTATTTATTAGCTTCGAGTGCTTCGGAGCTAAACTCTTGATTTTTATTTTTATCCATACGATTCTATAAAGCTAAATGATTGACTATATTTAAATTACGAAAATAACATTTACGACTCAGAATATCTATTATTTATAATTCTCTTTAATATCGGCAAGCTCGCCATTTACATCTGGCAACCGCACACTATCTAAAACTAATGATCTGATTATCCAGTGCTTGGAAAAGTAATCGATTAAAGAGATAATTATTGATACTATTAGCACATTCATCAAATGGGGCAAAAAAGGATATTCTATCTGCCTCATCAGTCGGTCAGCAAAAACAAAATTAGTCCCTATTGTCAATGTAATAAAGGAATAAGTAAACGATAGAAGTAACTTGCGTTCCATTGTTAGATATTTATCAAAAAAATACACAAGCAGGACTTGAAAGGAAATCGTTGCTGCAAAAAACAATAATACTTTGCTAATTATATCCCAGGTAATAACATCTTGGGAGATCCAAGGATATAAGAATGTAATGGCTAATACTAGCAAATTAGCAAAGATGATTTTTGTTAATCTTTTTTTTAACGGCTTGAGTTTTAATTGCTCGTTCATAATAGTTTCTAAATTTATGAAATTAATAGTTTGTTTATATTTTCAATTATCATCTCCGGTGGGATTTGGTTTAGATAGCTCCCACCATCGACTTTTATTTTTATTGCATTTGGGTTATTCGTCGCAAATTTCTCGAAGTTGGCTCCATCGTCATTGTGCAGGGCAATAATCTTCTTGCGGAATGCAGCCGCAATATGGACTATAGAGGTATCTGGGGTGATTATCAGGTCGCTTTTCTCGATAATTGCCGCTACTTCCATCAAATGCAAAGGAGGCAAGACCTGCAAATCCACATATTTATTATAAAGGAAGAGAACTGTTTCCTTCTCGGCTGGCATAGCATTTATATACACATTCGCTTTATCCATATCGATTTGAGCGATTACCTTATCCCAATTTTCAGCAGAATAAAGTCGTTTTTCCGAGCTTGCCGATACGTTGATTAAAATATTCTTTTTCCCATTATTCATCAGGGTTTGCTCGGCAAGTTCGCGGACTTCATTGTTTAGGTATAAATCTGGTAAAACAGGTTCCTCTGGCTTAGAAATATCCAAGCATTGCAGAGCGTCGAAAACAATATCAGTAAAGAATTTATTCACTCCATTGTTATAATTTTTCTGAGTGAAGCTGATTTTTGTCTTAGCATTTACGTATTTGGCTATCCACCTTGATTCAGTGGAATAATGATTTTTATGATCTATCCAGTAATCAAATTTTATGCTTCTTAATCGCAGCAAGAATTTTAGCAAACCGCTTGGGGTCTTCACCAATCGAATGATTTTTTTTACATTTGGGTTCCCTTTCAATACGACAGCATTGCTCCTGCCCGAGACAACGCATAACTCTGCGTCGGGATATTTTTTCTTTATTTCAGCAAATGCGGGCGTGCAAAGCACCATATCCCCGATTTGTCCCAATTGTAAGAATCCAATTTTCATATTATTCATTCTCTTGGTTTTCAATTACTTGTAGCATTCTATTTGCTTCATCTACATATAATTGAGCCTGTCCGCTGAATTGCAGGAACTTATTAAAATCTTCAGTTGCCAGCTTGTTCTGATTCTTATACTTATATGCCACAGCGCGACCATAATAAGCCATAGCATTATTATTATCAAGTTCAATAACGCGGTTATATGCTGCGATTGAATTGTCATCATCTTCCATCATATAATAAATATTTGCCTTCGCATAGGCGAACTGCGCATTATTTGGATTGATTTCAGTTGCTTGATTCGCATTATCGATTGCCTTGCTATAATCACCCATCTTCGTATGAGCAATCGCCAGAGTATAGTAAGCATCAGCATTTTGCTTATCTAACTGCACAGCTTTGTTTAGGTCTGCGATTGCAGCAGGAAAATTTTCCATTCGCATATATGCCAAGCCTCTGTTGTAGAAGATTGGTGCATATTCTTGATTAATTTTTATCTGTGCAGAATATAATTCAATGGCGCGCTCGTAATTCCCATTTTGATAAGCAGAGTAAGCCGATTCATTATCCTGTGATTTTGCCACTAAAAGCGTAGCGAACCAGGAAATAATAAGTATTATCGAATAATTTCGCATCGTAATTCGTCTCTTCATATTATAATAAATATTTAAAAATACAAATTTACGATTAATTACGCAAAAAATAAACATTTAATTGAAAGAGGTGAGGCGAGTGCCAGAGAAACGCAAATACTCTGCGGAAGAAATATTGAAATAAGGTCGGGGAAATTCGCTATTGAATCAGTGAATTTCATTAGGGTGGGAAGATTCTAACAATTCATAATTCATAATGCATAATTATAAGAAATCAACCTCATCATTTTTGGTGAGGTTGATTTTTTATTTTTCAGTCATTGAGGAAATCCCAGCCGCCATATTTCTTTAAGTAAAAATAGGCATCTTGAATATTCATCTTATATGCCGAGGCGAACTCCGGCACGATGAAAGAGATAAAACTGATTTTATCGCTGATAGATTTTTCTAATTGTGCTTCCATTTCCTATTTTTTCAAATGATTATTATATAAAGTATTTGACGCTATAAATATCCGCATATTGTTTTGCTACATTAGCGGATATTTTCTTTTATTTCTTCCATCAATAAAGCAAAGATTTCTTTCCAATCTTTTTCATATAATTTACTGGAAATATCGGAAATTTTTGCGAAGGTCGCTGATGAATAGAAAATCTCTGCTGCCTTGGTTTCATTAACAAGAAGAGATTGCATCAATTCTTCAATTATTGCGTCTGTTATTTCTTCAATTTCGAAGATGCTATTATCCTTCGCTTTATTAAGCATCCTCAAAGAATTTAGTGTACAAAAGCATATTTGATGAGAGGGTGCTTCGAATTTTATCTGACGAAAGAACTCTTCTCTTGTAATCTTCCCGTTTAGGAATAATTCTATTCGTCTCTGAATCTTATCATCTGCCACGGGTCCTTCAATAATATCATAACTATGGCGATTTTCAGTATAGTTTAAATCTCTATTCAAAATAATAAAATCAAACCATTCATCATTATAATTCGAAAATCTAAGCGCACTAATAGAAGGATCATCTAAAGCTCTTTCATAAAAAGTAAACTCCGTTACGCAACCTTGAGTATTATTCACAGAACCGATAATATTTGCCCATTCTTTAGCCTGTTCAATGAATCTCGTAACATAAAACCCTTTGCCAAAGTCTCTATTTGCCTTGCATTTAGCTAAGTCAATATTATCAATTTCTGTCCAACTTCCATGATATACAATCATTAGCGTTGCCCACCATTATTGTAGCAAATTCTATAGATAGTATCAACTGCATAAAAGGGATTGTCCGTATGCAAAGCCCACCAATGCTCATTGAGGAAATCCCAGCCGCCATATTTCTTTAAGTAAAAATAGGCATCTTGAATATTCATCTTATATGCCGAGGCGAACTCCGGCACGATGAAAGAGATAAAACTGATTTTATCGCTGATAGATTTTTCTAATTGTGCTTCCATTTCCTATTTCTTCAATTGATTATTATACAAAGTATTTGACGCTATAAATATACGCATATTGTTTCGCAAAAGCAAGTTTGTATTACTTACAATATGCTATTTTTTTCATCGTCAATTAATGTTCATATAGACCTTAGGACGCGAATAATAATTGGATTTTTAAAATGATAAATAGTATTGATAAAGTTTTTAGAGAAACAGGAGACATCCCACTATTCTATATCGAAAGCGGAAGCAGGCTCTGGGGCATTGCCAGCCCGGATAGCGATTACGACGTGCGAGGAATACATCTCCAATCAAAAGAAAAATATTTCGATTATAAAACACATCGGGATATTATTGAAGTTATGGATGGGGATTTCGATTTCGTCTCGTATGGTATCGATAAAATGTTTGGGCTGCTCGCAAAAAGCAATCCAACCGTATTTGAATGGATCAGGGCACATATCACTTACCTAAACCTCCTGCCAGATTGGGATTTGCTACAAAAAGATATTATCGCTAATTATGACTTCAAAACTCTATATTATCATTATATATCTATCGCTAAAACTCATTTTCATTTGATGGAAACAGAAAGAAGATTTACATATAAAGTAGTATTCTATTCCATCAGAGGATTATTCACGGCGGAGCTTTCCAGGCAAGGGATTCTTCCGGCAATATTAATTGATAATCTCTTCCAACAGTTTAGCGATGATAATGATGTCCTGAAAATAGCAAAGGAAAATTTAGAGATTAAGAAACAGCATCCCGAAAAACAAGAAATCGCCAATGCCGATAAACCGAAAATCTTGGCGACGCTATTGAAATATCTCCAACAATTAGAAGCCAAAGCACCTCAAAGCACGAATGATCCCCAGAAATTAGAGAGCATCTTGACCGATTATGCCATAAGCATAAAAAGTAAATATTACGGCGGGGTGTAAGTATTGGCGTTGGGGGAATGGCATACCTCTTCGAGCTATACGAGAAATACACAGCCACCCTCTGGACGCTTGATAAGCCCAAAAAGGGGAAAAAGAAGTGAGACTATAACTTATTATTTAAAAGAACTTAATGCTTCTTGAATGAGTCGGCTACTTTCTTGGCTATTAGTTTGAAGGCGCCTTGCTCAAACGAATATTAATCAACTCACTATTAGTGCCAATTCGATATGGCGGACCCCACAGCCCCAATCCCGATGACACATAGTATTGAGTATTGCCCCTTCGAGAATAACCGTGAGGATTTTCATACATATTTTTTATTAAGAGGTTTCCCGGGAAAAGTTGCCCGGCATGAGTATGCCCAGAAAGTTGTAAATCTACTTTGCATTGCTCAGCCTCCTGTAATTCCCATGGTTGATGATCCAGAAGAATAATGAATTTGCTGTTATCCAAATTTTTGGTTAGCGCGCTTAATTGCTTTCTTTGATGATTAGAATGATCATCTCGCCCGACAATATAAATAGTGGAGTCAATCATAGCTACGGAGTCGCGCAATAAAGTGATGTTTGATTTCCGATAGAAGTCCATCAATAGTTTTCTATCTTTTCCATAATCACCGCCATAATACTCATGATTACCGAATACGGCAAAAACTCCCATCGGTGCTTTGATTTGGCGCAACTCTTCGTGGAGGTTTTGCTCATTAATTGGCTTTAATAATCTATCGACTAAATCCCCAGCAATTAGCACAATATCTGGTTTTTGCGCATTTATCATCTCGACGTATTCCTTCAGTTTGCTTTTTCCAATAAGCGCACCCAAATGGACATCGCTAATCGCAACGATTTTTAGATCTTTATTTTCGATATTATTCTTGTTGAAATTAATATTCTTGTTAGATTTAATATTGAGATTAATAATATCGGGATTATGATATTTTATATTCCCGATAATCATAGAAATGATAATAGCCGCAAGCATTAGTGAAATCGTAGCTTGACGGATTCGGATAATATTCCTTTTCCATTTGAATTTCTTATGGAGGAATGAAATAATATCAGTGAATACAAAAGCACCGAATAAATATGCGGCTAGAATTAAATAGCTATATCCAATGAACTCGATGATTTGCGCGATAGGCAGAGGCATCAGCTCCTGCATAAGCATCGCAGAGAGAAAAGCAAGGAATCCGATGATCATTAAGGATTTATAAATAATCTTTATTTTTGAATTTTCGGAAAGCAATTGGCTCCCTCTCTTGATGGAATATATCAAGGAAAGCAGCCAAAGAATCATCAGGGTAATAAAGAAAGCGTATTTCATAGTCTGGGTTATTTTAGGGAGAAGTATTAATTGAATCGTTCTTTAGAATAAGGGTTTGATAGCGTTGGAAACGACTACGAGGTTTATCTGGGATAGTCATCGTCAAAATTCCCGCTTCTATTAACGGTTTTATGTATTTATTCCTAAACTTTGTTTTGTCGCTCCAATTTAATAAACTCATAATTTCGACCAATAATTTTGCTTCGATACAGAAATTAGAAATTTTATCTATTTCCTGTTGACTTGGTGCTGACTTAGTGCTAAGTTGCACTATTTTTTTTGTTAAGTCTATTCCTGAAAGGGTTTGACTTGGTGCCGACTTGGTGCCAATTTTCTGAATAGGAAAAACCATTCGTATAAAATTATCCAAGAAACGGAAATGTTCTTTTTTATAATATCTTAGGATGCGCGGAATGCCAGAGCCAAGTTGCTCAACTAAATCTAAGTCCTTAAAAATTCTCATTAATTCTTTGTTACGAGGCATAGAAGTGCCTTCGAAGAAGTCATTTTCAGTTAATCCGTCAGGTAAGGTGCCACAAGATGTCATTTCTATTCTATCATCAAATAGTTCTATTTTCGGAGAAACCTCACGCGTATAGTCATTATGAACAATGGCATTAATGATTGCTTCTCGTATTGGAATAGGGAACCATTTTCGTTGTTCGACTCGCTCCTTTGAAGTAATTGTTGCTAATGTTATATTTTCAAGATCAATCTTATCTAAAATTTGTTTTGTTGCTTTAATGATAGAGCAATATCCGTATTCATTATTCTCTATGAGTTCAACTCTATCAACGCCCATATATTTAGCTACTTTCATTGATATGGTATTGTTATCTGACATTAGATATGCAACGTAATTATACGTTCCATTATCTGTAAGTAACTCTAAGTTTTTTGCAAAATTCTTATTGAGAGGTTTTCCGACAGCTTCGTAATAAATCTTTAATTGCTCAAATGATAAATCTTGTCGTGGTGAGGGTATGTTTCCTAATGAATTACGAATTCTACTCGCAAACAAGTGCTCTATTTGTTTAGATTGCATAGGTTCAGATGCGGATCCTAAGCGAATATAACATCCTCTCTCAGACATTCCATATCTCCTAATATAATATGGCTTTTCGCTACCTGAAGCAATGATAATTTTTATTACTTCCCTATTATCAATCACTTCACTAACAATTTCGAATAAACCCATTATTGAAGGGAGAATGTTGTTTTTCAAACGATCCTTTAGTTTAAGCTGTATTTCATCAGCTTTGCTTACTCCTATAACGCTTCCGTCATTATCAATACCAATGTAGATAACGCCACCAGACTTACTATTGAGAAAG
The DNA here is from genome assembly GCA_964529535.1 of uncultured Hyphomicrobiales bacterium. GTDB lineage: Bacteria > Bacteroidota > Ignavibacteria > Kapaibacteriales > UBA2268 > CALLXS01. The sequence goes on from CAZGXC010000012.1 coordinate 8,448, forward strand.
GCTACAAGTTCTTTTTCAAGTTCATCAGTAATTTGCCGTTTGTATTCTAGTTTATAATTTTCCATAAAAACTCTTTAAAATATATAAGCAAAACCAAAGTTTAAGTAAATGGGATACATCGGAAAGCTGATAGTCGTAAATTCTTTTTTAAATATTGGCATAAAGCCCCAAGAGAGGTCAGTGAAAATGGAAAGATGCTCGAATGCCCTCCACTCCCCATCGAGGATTCCGCCTACTTGCCAAGATTGCAAATCTTCAGAGAAATCATAAATTGCTTATGAATCACCATCAAATACTATTTTCGGACCAGTTGGATCGCCATCTCGTAAATATCCATTATATGCCTCACCCGAGAAATGTCCTTTTAGTTGATAGGATACAAATCCCCCAGCTTTTATCGACCAGCGCGGGTCAATTTTCATTATTCCAGCGAATGGCACAGTAATATAAGTATTGTGAATTTCTGTAATTACATTGCCAGTCCATCTGCCGGACATTCCACCGCCACTTTCCGCTATCATTTTAATTTGATAATTTTTAACAGTAGCATCGGTTTTCATTCCTTTGCTCTCAAATTCAATTCCAGTCATGAAAGCAAATTGATGTCCTTCGTATTCATTATCAAACCATTTCAGGAAATCCACGCCCACGGATATTTGCAATAAGGGATCGTATTTGTTTATTTTTCTAATTTCTACAGGAAGAGGTATTGGAGCAGTGCCGCCAATATTAAATCCGGCTTTCAGTCGGTATTCTAATCCCTGTTGCTTAGACCATCTTAGCCCTTTGGTGTCGGAATCTTGAGAGGTTGCTGAAGCAATTGCTACCAGCATGATAATTAATGATATTTTGATGAATCTATTCATATTATTGTGTTATTCCCTATTTTGTAATGATTATTGAACAATTATTCAGTAATTATTTCTATTTCGTCGACTATCAGCGTGCTTCCAACTGCACCAAAGAACTTCCCACCATCAATACTTGAAGAGCAAATAATAGCCATATTATATTTGTAATTCTTTAATTTTTCTGGATCTATTGTCTTCCCTGGTTTATATACAAATTGAGCTTTGAACAAGGTGAAGTCTGCTTTCGCGCTTCTATCTTGGACGCGAGCAATCGCTATAATTGATTTGTCAGTTAGTATATTTTCTCCGTTTAGGTGCGGACGTTCAGGAGTTGGCTCGTAAAATACGGCATAAATGTCAAATTCATCGAGTTTCCCAGCGATTACGGTGTTTTTGTTATCCGTGAAAATCTTCCCAGGAGCATATTTATACCAGCCTTTAATGAAGACGGGACGCTTGGAATACGGCTTACCGAACTGAGTAGCTTTTAGCGCAGTTGATGGGCTTGACGCAACGGAAACATTGAAGCTACCGATAAAGAGATTTCCGGCGGCTATTGGCATTCCCATCATCGAGCCAAGCGATCCCGTGCTGCGAGTGGTCATAGTAACGCCTCTACCGCTATATCCATCTGTTGTGGAATAAGTAGGATAGGTTTCAGGTGGATTGCCACCATTAGTTATAGCAAAACCTTGGTTGCCCGAAGCCCAAATGTAATTCTTTTTTCCATCTTCATTCTCATAGAAAATATGGAAAAGTGGCATCGTCTGGGAATACTGCTCAAAATTCTCGAAGCTATATCTATCTTTGGATTCGTGAGTGATGAAAATAACCTGGTATGTTTTCTTCCATTCCTTATCCTGAGAAGTAACTATGTATGTTTGTGGAGTAGAGAAATCTCGGACAGTTCCGCTCGATGGGATAATAGTCGCCCCATCTGTAATCTCGAATGTTGGAGCAAAAGCACTTAGGTCGCTCCCCTGCTTGACGGAGAAGATTATCCTATTATTCTCTATAATTGGTGCTTCGATAAGATATTTTTCATCTATTGATGCAGAGATGATGTCGCATTCTGAATTTAGTGGCTCCTTGCGAACGCAGGACGAAAATGAAATCGTAATTAAGCTAAGCACAAGAAATTGAAGGCTCAGCCTTTTAAATATAAGATTAAGCATAAACAAAATATTATTTAGATTACAATAATGATTATTATTCAGGATAATACGAAGGAATGGGATAAAAGTTAATAATTATGCAAATTGATTAGCTGTTTATCATAATAATCAGCTAATCAATTTGAAATAATCGCAATTTCTAATATTATCTTACTTCTTGATAGCTTTCAAAATGCTTTCTGGACTGATGTGATCCATACAGAAGTATTCTTTGTTCTTGCACCTTGGACTGAAATAGCAGGTGCATTCCTTCTCTGGTTGGACGATTTCACCTCTTCCGTATAGCTCGAACTCATTTGGGTTAAAGATATTATTCATTAAAATCAATTTCTTCTTTAGTCCGATAGCTAAGTGCATACCCATTGTTACGGCACTTACGACCGTATCGCATTCATCCATAAGCGAAATAAAGCTTTTCAATGAGAATGTTCCTGGGTAATAAGCACCTGTTTCATCAGCGAAGCTCTGATTTTTCTCGTCTTCTTGCTTTCCGCCGAGAAGCATTGGGAAATATCCTTCATTTTGCAATAGCTTAATTAGCTTTATCCAATTTTCATTGCTCCATAACCTTGACACCCATCTATCGCCGCATCCAGTATTTAGACCGATTATTCTCTTTCCTTCGTTTGGAATATTCCAATTTATGCTCTTGTCGCAATCCAATTCATATTCCTCGCCTTGGAACTTCATTTCGCATAGTTCGAATACTTCTTCTAAATATGATTTTTTATTTGCTTTATTAATATCGTCGAACAATCCAGTCAAGTATTTATGTTCTGCTGATTTGCGAATTGGTGCTGGCTTTCCATTTACTAAGCCAAAACCAAATTTTTCGTCAGCATTTAGTTTGTTACACAGAGCTACCGCGAAATTATCCTTATCAAGAGAGTATATTTTATCGAATTTTGTTTGCTCGAGTAGCAATAGATTCTCTACCGTCAAGGTCAAAATCTTATCTATTTTTCCAGAAGGTAAAATATCAGGATATTGAGTAATCCACCAAATTTCTTTGCTTGGCATCACTTCTTTAAATCTTTTCAATAGCGGAGTAGTTCGAATAACGTCTCCAATGGCCCCGAATTTAATTATCAATACTATGCCATCAGTTGGCTCGTAATATTTACAATCAGAACAATGAACATCATGTTCTTTGTGAGGCTTGCAGGGGATATCCCCTCTAAATTTTCTACAATCTCTATTATGTTTTATTTCCATCTCTATAATTTATATTCTATGCTCAAATAATAATGCCATGCGTTAATTAAATCTTCTTTCGTTTCAGTCCTTGCGAATGGCGTCAATAGCTGCCCACGCTTATCGTTTCTGCCAATCAGGTTAAAATATTCATATCCGACAAATGCATTAATATATAGTTTGTTTATTATATGCCCGCGGAATCCGAATTTACCTTCAGTTCCAAATCTTAAAGCATTTTCCTTTGCATTATATGGGAATTTATCTTTAGAAACTACGTTGTCCCCTTCAATACGAACATCTTCGCGCGAAAAATTCTGGTTAAAGATATATAATCCCTTAAAATCTACTCCAAGGTATATATTTACATCTTTGAATGGAGTTTGCCAAAATTGCCAATCTAATCCAATTGAAAATTTCTGAACGTCAATTCTGTGTAGGAAATTTCCATAATAATTTAATTCAGGAGTCAGATTATAATATAATACTTCTCCGGCGCGTAGGAATAAATACTCATAGGAAATTGGCATCAAAAATCTACTTTTTCTATCAATATTAGTTGTGAGAGATGCCCTAACTGCCGATTCCATTCCATCGAAGCTACCCCCAATGACGTGGTCATTTGGATCAATGCTAAAGCTGATATTTTTCCACGCAGATGAGGAACTTGGGAATGCACTTCCAGAGATACCAAGCCCTAAGTAATATACACTAAAAGGGTTGTCGTCTGTTTCCTCGGGATATGCAGCAAAAGCTCTCGACGCAGCTATTGCTGTCAAGATTATTATCGATATTACTGATGTTATTTTTCGCATTCTTATTCGCTAATATTTTTTAATATAATCTTTCTTTTATGCTATATGTAGACTGGTCGATGGTGCTTTTTACTAACATTTCGCCGAGCAATCCGATTGAGAAAAGCTGAACACCGACAATTATCAAAGCAACTCCCATAAATAAAAGTGGGCGATTGCTTAGGTCGGTCCAGCCTAATAATTTTTCAATTACTAACCATAAATCTATTAAAAATCCTATAAAAGCCATAATTATACCAATTGCACCAAAGAAGTGCAATGGACGCTTCATATATTTATTATTAAATACAATAGTGCTTAAATCGAGCATTCCCTTCACGCCACGGATTAACCCAGGATACTTACTTACGCCGTATATCCTCGGATGATGCTCTACAGGTATTTCAGTTACTTTAAAGCCCTGCCAATGCGCTAATACGGGCAAATATCTGTGCATTTCGCCATACACTTGTAACGATTTCGCTACCTCGCGACGATATGCTTTCAATCCGCAATTAAAGTCATGCAATTTAAGTCCGCTTGCCTTCGATGTCAGCTTATTAAAAAACTTAGATGGGAATGTTTTGCTAAATGGATCGTGTCTCACCTTTTTCCAACCAGATACCAAATCAAACCCTTCTTTAAGCTTTGCGATTAGATTTGGAATTTCCTTAGGATCATCTTGTAAATCAGCATCCATGGTAATTACTACTTTCCCACGAGCTTCTTTAAATCCAACTGCCAATGCTGCGCTTTTACCAAAATTTCGTCTAAATCTAATGCACTTAAATCTTCTCTGTCTTGAGTTTATTTCTTTTATTACTTCGAATGAATTGTCAGTGGAACCGTCATCAATGAAAATCACTTCCCACTTAGCCCAAGCAATTTTATTCAATTCCTTTTCTAAGGACAGGGATAGTTCTGGAAGAGATTCTTCTTCGTTCAATAGAGGAATTACGACAGAAATCAGCATATTATCGCTTGCTTGCTGTCTATTTTGGTTGCTATAATTAGAATTATAGCTTCTATTATTCCTATATCTATTGCTTCCGCCAGCAGGTCTATCATTATTTTGATTACTGCTAGCCTTTTGTTCTGTATTTCCTACTGTCTTTTCTTCCTGTTCCATTTTAATTCACTCCGTAGTAATTAAAAGACACAAATTTACAATATATTATTCAAAAAATTTTAGTTTTTTACAATCTTTTTTCTAATTACTTTATTTTCCAAATCCTTAGCAGTTATAATATATGTCCCGTTTGGAATATCATCTATGCTAATTATATTGTCTTCAATCATTTTTACGTATTCTTTGCCATCAATAGAGTGGAGAATAACATTGCCCAGCACCCTTTCGCTAAAATATACTTTATCGCTTGTCGGGTTTGGATAAACTTCAATCCTTTCATTGATATTTTCAACTCTTGTATCATCGTCGTAGTTCTTTAGCACAATTCTATACACGTATGAGAGCAAAGCTTTATTATATTTAATGCTTACGATATTGTTATTTTTCAAATCATACGTATCATACGGATACGTAACAGAATAAACTTTAGCCGATTTTACATTCGCTGGAAAAGTGCCATTAAACATCAGTTTAAAATCACTTGCCGGATGCACAATCTTAAAAATATATACTAATGAATCATTTGCGCCTCTAAATTCAGATCTGTAATCTTTATATGAATATACATCTTCGAATGTAGACATCCCAGATTGATTTTTAATTTCCTTTTGGACCTGAAATGCACCTATTAATATAGCCTCAGGAAGAGCCAATGTAGGCAACTCGAACTCACCTATTTCCTTAGCGGAATCGAGATAGTTGGTCGCTCTATAATCCACTCCAAAAAAGTTCCTATCCTGAGTAGTAATATTATCCTTTAGAACAATTTGCATTTTAAATTCGCTTGCCATAGCAATTGTAATATTGCTCAAAAGGAGAATAATCAATATATTTCTAAATTTCATCATAATTCTATAAATATTTTATAAAAATGGGCAGCACATATTATATGCTGCCCTTATATTATCGATCAATAATAATTATTTAACGATTGTAAAAGAATTTACGTTTGAATAATTATTACCAGTTACTTTAATGAAGTAGCTTCCAGTTGATAAGCCACTAGCATCGATATCTTTGCTGTTTGTGCCTTGAACTGCATTTACTTCATAGTTAGCTACTACGTTACCTAAAGCATTGTAGATAGTTAAAGTAACTTTTCCATTTTCAGGAGCATAGTAAGAAACACTAGCATTTGTAGCTACTGGGTTTGGATAAACCTTAAGTTCAGTGTTGCCTTTTACTACGTTGATAGTATTGCCAACAGTTTTCTTAACTTCTATGTTTTTGCCTGATTTTTTAGCAATAGTTCCTAAGTATTCATTTGATACTGCATCGTATAAATACAAGTCGCTATTGTTGTCATTTGAAGAGATAGAAATTGGATATTTCACACCGTATAATTGAATCATTGATTCGTCAGTATTGCTTAGGTAAGTGTTACCTGCAAATCTTACATCAAAGAAGTTTTCACCAAGTGCTGGAGGCATTTCGAATGCTTTAGCATTAAGGTTTTTATCATTTGATAAGTAGATAGTAGCGTTAGCTTGCTTGCTGTCGAAAATGTTTAATTTAGTGCTTGCATTTACTGCTTCTTCTTTTGAATTTACAGTAGCGTTAGCTTTTGGAGCTGGAGCTACAGCAGAGATTTTCAAGTAAGATTCGATTAATGCTGATTGTGCCGGATCTTCTTGTTCAAGAGTTCCTTTACCAGCCTTCAAGAAGTAACCAAATCCTGGTTCAAGCATATTTACTTGTTTGTAACCCTTAGCTGTGTAATATCTCCAGAAGCCGTATTCTCTTGTGTAACCTAAGTCTGGAATTGGGAAGTTAGTGTTTACTTGTGCGAATGATACGTTATTCACAGATACTGGCACAGATACACCACCGATTAAGTTCCATCCTTTAATTATTCTAATTTTATCGCCATATTCTGGTCCAATAGCTCTCATTTGAAGACCTGGGAATTTTTTGTCTATAATGTTGTTATATAGAATAAAGAATCCCATACCTGGTTTTAAGTCGCCACTGTGTTGTTCCCAACCGCTTGGGAAGAATGTAATAACATTGTTATTTACAGAATTTGGATATACTGCTTTAATTGCTGGGTTGCTTGGTCTTACTGGTAAAGAAAGTAAGTTCCAACCTTTTTGAATTGCAGCATAGTTTGCACTATTAGTGTCATATTCGAATAATTTAGGTAATGTATATTCAATGATGAAATCGCTTAAAGTAGCGTCATTAAATGTATAAGACATATTGCCATTAGCATCAATCGCTGTAGCTTCTCTCATATTTACATTGATTTTTCCGCCTCTTGTTTGAAGATCTTTAATATAAAGGATTGCGCCTTCTGGGAAATCTTTAACATTCCAAGTGATATACAATGGATATTGTGGAGTGTGGAATTTTACATAATAAGTAAGAGATTGTAAAGTATCTTTAATATCTCTGATGTCTCTTGATACATAGTCAGGTCTATTGATGTCTGGTAATGCATCCATAAATCCGAAAGGAACTTTCTTAGCAATATTAGTATCTAATGAATAGAATCTTGCATCGAAACCAGTAGTTGTCATTGGCTCGTTATAAGCTCTTTCGCCCATAAGTGTGTCAATTCCAGCTGTAGCTCTTGGAGCAGTTCCGAATACTAATGATTTTACTTCTTCGCTATTGTGTCTTCTGATGTTTAATCTAATACCTGTATGAACTACGTCAACGCCTGCTGGCATTTCGCTTGGATATAAATCTGGTTCATAAGCATTGCGTAAAACATTGAATGTTACTTTTAATCTTACTGGATTATGTAATACGTCTTTTGATTTGAATGTCAAATAACCTACATAAGTTCCTTCTGGCTCGTCGCCTAATGGAGTAATTTTATCAGGGTTACAACGGATATTTAAGTAAATATGTTGTTGAGCTGGTAAAATTCTATTCTTATCTGTTGGATGATAAATAGAACCTAAGATTCCGTTATCAATGTATGGTAAATAACCATATTTGTCTGAGTACTCAATTTTGAAATCAGCGTTTTCTACGTTTTCAGTAGCGAATTCTAACCAAGGTTGGTCTGATTCGATCATTACTTCGCTCATGCGAGAACCGATTACGTTGTTTTTGATCTGGATAGTTCTAATTCCGTTTGTCTTATCGTCTTTCTTTCTTTTCCAATCAACTGAAATTGGATCTACGATTTCAAATTCTTGTCCTACGCCTTCTTCGTCTTTGATAACTGGCATAATAGCTTCTGGTTTATCAGCTGTATAAATAACGCCAGGTAGTCTTTGCATAAAGAAGTCGAATGCTGGGAATTTGTTCTGAATTTTAGCCATAAGCGATCCTTTTCTGTATGGTTCGCTTGCCCATAATTCATTTGTTTTGTTCATATCTACACCAGCTATATTGTTATAGTTTGGTGAACCGATAGTTCTTACGTGGTTGTAGTAAATTGAATCTGCATCAAGTATAAACCAAGTAATTTTATTTAGATATTTGTTATCTTCTTCTGAAAGAGTTGGTAACACTTTCATAACTACGTAGAAAAATGGCTTAAATACTTGAGCATTTTTCTCATTTAATGTTGATGGTAATGGAGTGCCAGATTCTCCGACAATTTTCATTACTGCACCATTGTTGTTTTGCTCGCCCTTAATGTCAAGCCAATGCAAGAAAGTAGTGTCGTTATAGGTGTTGAACTTCATATCGAATGAAGCACCTATTGTTCTACGATCGTTTGATCTGAATTTAGGGTCGTCTAATACAGGGTGAAATGTTTGGATTCTAACAGGTTTGAAAACCTTGTTATCATATCTCAATTTCATCGAGAAAGAATAAATGTGCTTTGTAGCACCTGTCAATGGATCAGCTTGTTCTTTAAAACTGATAAAGACTGGCACTAATACTTCCGACTGATAATCCTTTGATTTAGAAGGAGCTACAGTCAATCTACCGTCTGGATACCAATATGGATTGAAATTGTTATCCTCTCCGGTTAATGAAAGGGTAGGAAGCTGAGTGGCTAATTGAGCAAACAAGCTATTTGTTGGCGCCGCTAGACCGCCCACTAATAGCAATGCCAATAGCGCTCTCATGCTTTTTTGAAGTATTTGATTCAACTTCATTTGAACCTCCGAAAATTTTTAATTAATGAATGAATATTTTATTATTTTTATTATCTTGTTATTAATTCCGGAAAGTATTCCGAAATATACGCCGTTTGTTAAATGTTCGTTTAAATTAATTGTTTTGTGATTATCTATATCTTTTTCTATGATTAATTTTCCAAAGCAATCAATTATCTTTATATTATTGTATCCAATATATTTCTCAAAATTTATGTTGTCATGAGTATATACTGTTTCAATCTTGTCAATATTATTTGTTTTGTCAATGTTCCATTCAGAAACACTGCTTTCTTTATACATAATTCTAATACTATCTGCCTTATAATTATCAATACAGGAGCACTTATCTTCCATAATTTCAAATTTATAGCTTTCTGAGAAATCTTTAATATTATCTATCTCATTAGTATTTACTTGAATATCTATCTTCGTAGATTTATAATTTACCGGAATTTTATACTTTAATTCTATATTTATCTTATCTTTTTCCTTTACAGACGAAACTGTATATTCTGAATTTTCATATTCCGACACATATAATATTCTGTCTGCATTTTTTCCTGAAATCACAGCATTTATTTTACTAGCTGGATAACTGGAACTAACGTCAATTGAATATGTAAATTTCTTTTGCTGAATACTTTTTTCCAAATACAATGTATCATCTGGAACTACAATACTAATTGAATTATTTGGATTACTGATTTTACCTATTGGCATCATCAGGTCTTGATATTCAACAGAATCTTTAATATATTCGCTTGTAAATTCTACGAAGTCTATTTTTATCAATGCACTATCTTCACATTTGGTCAATATGTGCCCCTTTAAAGCAAAAAGAGGTTTCTTCCCATATAACCGGACCATATCCATATTAGAAGCATACCCTCTAATTGTATCTCTATTAAATGCGCATGCTTTATAGCTACAGTTTTCAGCCAAGGTTCCAAGCACTAAATAATCTGTGATTTTAATTTTTGTGCTATCATACCTAAGTTGAAAATTATAGCCGTAAAGTGAATCACTCAGGAGCACCTCTCCCATATCCACTTTTACTATAAACTCTCTGTTTTCAATGCTCCCGCAAATCGCAGGCAATCTTTCAGGAATTACCTTTATTAAGGTTTTATTATTAGCCTCTAAAATTTGGGTGCTGGTAGCGATTATCATCGCCACCAACATCCAAAATGATATAAGCATACTTCGCATTATTTTACTAATTGCATTGTATTAGATACGCTGACGTTATTGCCAGTTAATCTGTAAATATACATTCCGCTACCAACTTTAATACCAGCATTATCAGAGCCATCCCATGCGAATGGAACTACACTTGATTTGCTAATATTGCCATTAAATAAGGATTTAACCAAGTTACCATTAATATCATAGATATTTAAAGTGTAGTATCCTGGGTTTTCAATAGTAACAGCTATGTTTGTGCTTGTAGTGAAAGGATTCGGATAATTGCTTAATAAAGAATTATTAAGTTTAGAATCGCCTTCAATTGTGTTTAATACAACATCATTGTATTCTTCGCCATTGTAATATAAGTTATTTACTACAACGCCTTTAGAATTTGGTCTGTATGTAACATAAGCAATTGCTTCACCGCTATTGAATTTTCCAGTTCCAGCTAAAACAGCGTGGCTGTTATTATGCATTGACATGAAATTATCTTTAGAGATATTAACGATGCTTTCGATTTCGCCATTCACATTGAATTTTGCAGAAATTGGTCCATCTACATAACCGTTCATCAATACAGGAAGAGTAACGTTACCGTTATTTGCTACTTCCGGAGTTCCGAACATAATATTATTGTTTACTGTAGCTTCTTGTTTACCGTAAGTTAATATTGTGTCAATAATCCAAGGTAAGTAAGGAATTCTTACACCAAGATAATGAAGGATAATAGCTGCATCGTATTCGTTTGCAGAGAACATAACTTGCTTTTCGCTTCCGATGATGCTCATTGGAAGATCTTGATTATATTCTTTGCTTCTTTTCTTGATCAAATGTTTTACGCCATTAATATCATATACGAATCTACCATCGTGATTTACATCACCGTGGAATGCTGCTCTACCTTTAATACTATCTAATGGAACATCATGAGCAACTGAAACCATAATAGTTCTTGCATCATTTACTGTTACGAAGCGATTTTGTTGGAATCTTAAATCAAAGTGTTTTCCACCAATAATTTTGCTCATATCAGCATCGCCATCGCCCCATTGATCACTGTCAATGTGTCTTACGAAAGCTGCGAATGCAAATCTTTTATCAGAACCAGTTGTAGGTTGCCATTGATTAGTATAAGTAATTTTGCTTGTTTGATCTTTTTGAGAGCTAGCGAACCAAAGTGCATTGATGAAATCTGCATTAGAGTGCAAAACACCAAATTCACCTTTGATACCGATAGAAGCACCAGTTGTAACAACTCTTGTATCAGAAGTTGCTTGACCTGGTCTCTTTCCAGCTGTTCCATAAGCAAACTCTACGTCGCCTTGGTTAGAATTAGGATCGATTGATTTGTAAAGAATAATTTGGAATGTTGCAACACTTGAAGTGATACCTTTATCTAAAATATTTAGATCTTTCCATTCAATTACAACTTTATCGTTGGTTTTCCATACTAAGATTTTAGTTGGTTGCCATCTGTTAGCACCTGCTGGTAATATATCATTATCTTCAGCAGTTCTATACATGTGGTCGCCCCAGAATGGTGCTAACACGTTATCTGGATATGAGTTCTCAATTTTAAATAAGCCTTGTGGATCAGTCGCAGCGACGTTTGGTGGATTTACAAATGTAGCAAACCCGTTTACACAAACGTATATTGAATCGTAACTTACCCCACTAAATGAAAATTTGAAAGGTAAACCAACAGCTACATAACCGTTATCGCGGTCGCGTTGTCTTGTTGGATTCATCCAAAATTCATTGGCGCTATATACTCGAACTCCTTCTTGTTTATCATCGATAGGCTCAAAAGATTTATTTTCTCTGAGTTCTAACGAGAAATCGCCATATACTTGTGCATGTAGCTTCTGACCGTCGCTTATTCCAAAGAATAGGACGAAAGCTGCTGCTAAAGTAAGAAGTCTTTTCATTATAGTCTCCATTTATTTTATTATTATTTTCTATATTTAGTTAATTATAGGTTCCCCCGATTTCTCGGGAGAACCATATTTATTTATTATCTAATTACCTTAATTTGATAAGTTGATACGTTTGTGCCTGCTGTCATTTTCACAGTGTATGTTCCGTTTGCTAATTGGTTACCAGCTGCGTCTGTTGCATCGAATCTTACTGACATAGAGTTGCCTGCTACGTAGCTATCGTTTGCAATTACTTTTACTAAGTTACCGATTGCATCGTAAAGTTCTAATCTTACAGTATTGTATTCAGTTAAAGCAAAGTTGATTTTTGCATCTGAAGATACGATACTTGGAGCTACACTTAGAATGCCTGTTGTTGCTGGAGCGTCGCTATTAACGTCGCCTGTGCAATCCATAATCACGTTGAAGCCTTCTACTGCTACTGTTGGTAGAGTGATGATTACGATATCAGAAGTTACTTCTAATCTAGCATCGCCTAATACTTTACCTAAACCAGTTGCCATATTAACTGCAAAGTAGTTACCGTTTGAGTTACCATCAACTAACCAGAATGTAGATCCTGCTGGGTTGATTTCTTGGTTGTTCTTTGCTGGAACTTTGCTCTTATCCCAAGATATCTTTAATGGGACGTAGTTACCAGTTCCTGCGTTATCAACGTTTCCACCTGTTTGGAATGTGTTTTTGAATACTCTTTGGCAAGCTGAACCAGCTACTGCTCTTGGTTGAATATTTCTCAATGTTCCAGTTCTAGTTGGGATAATCCATCTAGCGTCGAATATTTTCTTGTCTGGAGTTGGAGCTATTTCATATTCGCAATAGTTTTCGTCTAATTCGCCAACTTTAGCTTCGTCGTTACCGTCGCCTGTTGTTACAGGTTCTTGTGTTGTCTTAGGAGCAGTACCCCATTCGAGAATTTGTGAATCGCCATTATTATTAGCTACTGTAATTTCGCTTATAAAGTCTGGAGTTAAAGAATATCTATAAACTACTTCGTATATAGTTGAGTTTCCTTTTTTGTCTGTAGCTTTAATTTTTACAGTGAATACTCTTTCTACGCCAAGTTCGCTTAATTTACCGTTGAATTTCAAGATAAATGGAATTCTCTTCTTAGCTACTTTTTTACCGTCTTTATCAGTATAATAAGCATCTTCAGGTAAGATCTTAGATTTCTCTATTTGCCATTTGTCGCTCTTTGGTTCAACTACAGATAATTCTACGTATTCGTCAGATTCTGGTCTTAGTAAGTCTACATCCATTACATATAATGAATCTTTGAAGTCATTTGCTTGGTAATCCCAGCATCCTGTTTTAACTGCACTTGTTAATATTGGGCTATGATCTGCTCTTGATACTTTAATGTTGAATTGTTTCAAGTCTGAAAGCATATCAAATGATTTGATTGTGATTACTGTAGGATCAAATACTACTGTTGTATCACTTACTTTATTACCCATATTGTCAGTGTAATCCTTAACTTCTACTTTTCTTGTGATCTTTGCAATCATACCTTCGCTACCTGCGATGAAACCATTGTTTTCATCAATCATTACTAAGTCATTAATATGTTTTGTAATGTTTTCAGGAACGTTGTTAAATTTAACTCTGTATGTTGCATTCATAACATTAGCATTTGCAGTTAGGAATGATTTACCACCGTCTCTTGATACGAATAATCCGCCATTTTGACCAGTGATATAAACAACGTTAGCTTTTGTTCCATTGAAACCAGTTTCATCGTTGATACTGAAGTATCCTACTGATAAGAATTGGTTTGCGCCTGGATTATTAACAGTTGCTTTTGTCCAAGTTGTGCCTGCATCAGTTGAGTTATAAACAGATGTTGGAGTGATTAGAATAAAGTCGTTTGCAGATATTTGGTAAATATCTTTAATCTCGCCAGTGATAGCAGGAGTTACAGGAGTGATTGTAGCGCCATCAAGTGTCATGATTGATGCATAATCAGAAGCTCCGGCAACCATGTATTTATCATTGCCAAGGTATTTAACTTTATTAATGTGTTTTACGTTAGTATATTCAGTGTTAGTTTTCTTTAATTCTGTCCAAGTTGCGCCACCGTCATTAGTTATTAATACATTACCCATTGTTCCAGCTACCATACCATTGTTTTCGTCTTTAAATTCAACAGTATTTAAGTTGTATACTCTATAAGTAGTATTCATAATGTTCCAGTTTGCGCCACCATCAGTAGTTTTTAGAATTAAACCATTGTTTCCAGCGATGAAACCAATTTGTCCTGAGCCAACGAATGTAATATCATTTAAGTTGAAAGCTTCTGTTCCGCTAACTTTTACAAATTCCCAGCTTCCGCCTGTTTTATCAACTTTAATAATAGTTCCTTTATCGCCAACTGCGAACACGCTTGTTCCATTGTTTTTGATTGCTGAAATCTTAGCTCTTGTTCCGCTTTGTCTAATTCTATCCCATACTAATACAGTTACTTTTTCATCTACGCCATCTCTAATATTATCTTTAATAGTAGGTGTGCCGTATAATAAACCAGACTGTGGATTGATTTTTAACCAATTTGGAGTAGTTTTCATGTCAGAAATATCCCAGTATCCAGCTTCAGTGAAGCAAGGATCTTTTGGTATTCTTGTTCTTAAATCGTTAGAGTAAATTAACTCAAATCTGTGGTATTGATCAGTGTTAGGATCATAAACCTTAATCATTTTATTGGTGTCTAATAAATTAGGATTATAATCTACGTCTTCCATAGCTGGTGGTAATGCGTCTGCACCTTCGATTGTAGGTTTGACATTCACATATACATCTACTGGCATTGCAGTCATTCCGCTATGTCCGTCATTTGCTACTACTGTAAATACTGTATCTAAGTTTAGTCCTCTGTTAGAACCTTGTCCGATTTTCAATAATTCCATAGCTGCATCTTTTTCGATACGGATATTTAATTTACCGCTTGAAGTGTAGTCAGATAAGAATTTATCTTGATTAGCTTCTTCTTCTTTGTTGTATTGGAAGAAGTATTCATCTTTCATCCAGCTTGGACGAGTTTGATTTCTAATTTCAAGAACTGAAGTATCTGCAGGGTTGTCTCTCATAGCTATGTTGTAGAAACCATAAGATGTTTTACCATACTTAAAGTCCCAACCATCTTTAGCTGCCCAGAAATCTTCTGCTTCATCATCTGTGTTGAAATCGACTTGGAATCTTAATTTATCAGTTAAAGAAGCGATCAATTTATTGTCTTCTGTCATTGTGCAGAATCCATTTCTATAAACTGAAGGTAATACCATTACTCTTACAGCGTTAGAATCTTGATAAACTGGAGTTACGCCTTTTACTGGTCTTACGTTTAAGTCTTTATAGTATACAACTGGATCATTATTATAAGAAATGAATCTAGGTGTGCTATCTGCTACGAATACTTTGAATTTATAAGTTGCAAAGCCTTCAGAAGCATTGTTGATTGTATCTTGTTGTAAATATCTAGCTCTGCGAACATTTTCGCCAAGGTCGTATTTTGGAGCGTGGAAGTATGGAGGGAAGATATAGATGAATTGATCTAATGTATCTTGTCCCCAAACATTACCTAATAAATCGATAGTTTGTTTAGATGGAGAGAAGTTTCTTGCTTTTACAGTTA
The DNA here is from genome assembly GCA_964529535.1 of uncultured Hyphomicrobiales bacterium. Taxonomy (GTDB): domain Bacteria; phylum Bacteroidota; class Ignavibacteria; order Kapaibacteriales; family UBA2268; genus CALLXS01. The sequence goes on from CAZGXC010000012.1 coordinate 24,408, forward strand.
CTTCTTCGCCACCTGGAACTACGTATGGATTCATAGGAGTGCCTTTAAGAACCATATAACCTTTAGCTTGATCTTTAATGTTTGGTCTAGCTGCTTGTCCAGCTGGAATTACATTGTATCTTAACCAGTTATTTACGCCTGTACCTTCTTTAGTTTCTAATGTGTACCATAATTGAGAGAAATAATCTGCTAATGGTTCAGAAACGCTACGTGGATCATAGAAGTTATTGTAATCAATTGCTGTTACAGCTAAGATTGAATCTGTTCCTCTAACAATACCAGTTAAGTTGCTATAAGTACCTTTAGAAACTGGATAATTTCTATCTTCAGTTACCCAAATCTTGTTTAAGAAGTCTGTAACTTTAATTGTATCAAGTTTGTTTAGATCTTCGTCGTTGCGTTGAACTTTTACGATTGTATCAGTTGAAACTCTTACGATGTCGCCAGTGAATTCTGGAGCCATTGTAGTGTGAGTAATTTTGAATGCGATACCTTCGTCAAATGCTTTTACTACGCCGTATTTCCATAATGAAGTTCTAGAAATAATTCTTACTACGTCGCCAGTATCAACTGGAAGTGCTTGGTATTTTTCACCAGCCCAATATGTAGCAGTGTTATTATTTGTTGGAGCCCAATTATCTTTGTTAATATATAAATCTGTAATACCTGGTTCAGCTGCAGATCCTTTTACTTTTCCACCCATTTGAGTGTGTGGTCCGTAATATTTTCTACCTTTAAGAGCTGTTTTATCTTCATTTACTGGATTTGATTTTAGAGAGTATAACAATACATCACCTACGCCAAGGCTTAATAATTTTTCAGCTGTGCGGCGAACTGTTGTTTGTGGGTTTCTCTTAGTCATATCAGGAATTAATTCTACTCTTGTTCTGAATTTGTTGTAAGTTTTACCATCATTTTCAGATACTTGTTTCATGTTTGTTCTAATGAAGTCACCAGTAGTTTCGTTAATAACGAAGAATACAGTTTCATTGATTGATCTAAGGTCTTTGTTAGTGATATTTGCTTCACCATCATAATTAACTTCTGTTTCTAAGAATAATGGATAACCTATTGGATGGTAGAAACCTTTTAAATTATTGTCTCTATCATTCATATCAGGAGCCCATTCTTTTTGAGTTGCAGCTAACATAGGATATTTTCCTGATTCTACTGCAAATGGGTCGCGAGTATATCTTCTTAGATAAGTTTGTTTATGTGGATGTAAAGTATCTTCATGAGTTTTAATTACTGGTGGAATACCAACTGCGAAATCTTCGATTGGGCTCATTCTTCTATTAGAATAGTCAGCTACTCTAATATCAGTACCTTTATCATATAAGTCATAAATTTTATGGCTCATTAAGAATTTCTCAGGAATTGTATTTGCATCAGCTACGTTTTCTTCAGTTGCACTTAAGTTTCTTAAAGCTACTGGAACGTATTCCCATTTTTTAATTACTTCTTGAGTTGATTCAGCAGTTGTGTAAGTTCCGTTTCTTTCGAATGGACCTTGTGATAATGTATCAGTTGTTCCTTCTGCACCAAATTTGTAAGATAAGTAAGTGTTATCTGCTTTTTCTACGAAGAATGTTTCCATTCTAGCGAATTCTTTTGGTAGATATTGAAGATCTTTTAGGTTGTGAATGAATAGATTTACATCTGCTTCAGTTCTTCCCCAATAGTTAGCTCTTAATGTATCAATTCCACCTGGACCTGGTCTGCTTCCAGCTAATGCACCTTTTGTATTTGGAGCATCTGGGAGGCGGATTAAGAATCTAGCTGAGTTATCATACATTGAGTTTGCTGCCCAAGATCCTACTTCGTATGGTTCTGGACCTTCAATTTCGCCATAAAGAATAGCACCAGCTAAATCTGAAGAAGCGAAGTTTCCCTCGATTACTTTATCTTTGTTTACATCTAAGATAGGACCAGTAATATGATTTTGTTTCATACCGATATCTGATAATGCTCTATTATTAGCGATAAATGATCTTAAAAGAACCATTTTGAGGTCATAGTTATCAGAATAAATAGCAGCACCAGTATAAGATTCGTTATTTTGGAATCTTACGCGGTTAAATTTAACATAATCATCTCTGTATTGATTTCTTGTAGTTACACTGTCTAAAATATATAATGCACCACCAAGACCGATACCGTTTTCACGAATATTTACTGATGGGTGATATCTCTTAACGTCTACAAATGCTTGGTGATATGGTAATACATAATTCCAAGTTTGTCCTTCGTCAGTAGTTCTTAGCATTAAACCATTGTTAGAAGCTAATAAAGCTACATTTTGCAATGGGAAGTGTACTTTGTTTAATGTAGAATAAATCTTTTGTCCATTAACATTTACATCTACTGGAGTCCATGTTTGACCTGCGTTAGTAGTTTTAACAGCTACGCCATTATAACCATAAGCAAAACCTTTATCTAAAGAAGTAAATCTAATAGTTTTGAAATATTTATTAGGCTCGTTATAAACGTTTGCCCAAGTGTTACCTGAGTTTGTTGTTTTGAAAATCACGCCATTACCAGCGATGTAACCAGTAGTTGCATCTGTGAAGTAGATAGATGTGAAATCATTGTATGTATTAGCATTTAATATGTTCCAGTTTTGGCCACCATTGCTTGTTACAAGGATAGTTCCTCTGTTACCTACTGCAAAACCGTTAGTTACGCCAACGAATCTAACATCATTTAAGTGATTGTCTGTTCCGCTTGCTACTAAATTCCAAGTTTCGCCTGCATCTACTGTTCTTAAAATTTTACCCATTTGACCAACTGCATAACCAACTTCTGAGTTGATGAAAGTCATAGCATTTACGTCGAATGAATTAACTGCTTGATTAACTACTCTCCAGTTTGCACCACCGTCGATAGTTTTCATAATTAAACCTCTATCGCCTGCGATATAACCAACTCTGTTAGTTACGAAATGAACTGCTGAGAAATTATAAGCTGCTTCTTGGTAATTTTGGTATTCCCAGATTGCTCCGCTTTCAGTCAATTTAATGATTGTTCCAGCTGAACCTACTGCGAATCCAGTTTTTTCATCGATAAATTCAATAGCATTAATATTAGCACCAGTTTTTACTGTTCCAGAAGTAATTTGAGTAGCTCCTGAACCTGACTGTGAAGCTAACATATCATCATCCCAAATAGTTTTGTTATCAAGGAATCTTGTTAGCATACGAGCGTCTGCTGGAGATGCTTTGTCTGCATGTATAAATGGTTCATTTACAGATGCGAAATCAATAGCTACACCGTTCATATCATATACAATTTCATCTAAGTCAGAAACGAAGAATCTTTTCTTGAATGAAAGTGGATGAGCCATTTGAATTGCACCACCGTTACCATTTTTAACTGAGTTGTTAGTAAATTCAACGCCTTTTACTACGTTCATATCAGCAGTTTCAGCATATACTGCACCACCACCAACTACGAATTTTCTATTGTATGTAGATACGTTTTCACCAACTTTATTCTTTTCAAATAATGCTCTTGCGAAGAATATTGTTCTGTTTTCGTCTGGAATTTGAGAAATCTCTTTAAATGGTAGTACGATAGAAATTGCACCACCATTAAATCCAGCTTCGTTTTCTGCGAACTCTATTCTGCGGAAGTCATCATATAAAGGTGCTGTGTTAGTTAATTGAACTAAACCACCATCACCGTTTATTCTCATGCTTCTCTTTGTGTAGATTGCTCCACCGTCAGCACTTGCTTTATTAGTTTTGAAGTTAATTTCATAACCATAAGTTCTAGTGTTGATTGTTTCATCAGATCCACCGATGATTGGAGACATATTTTTGTCATCGTTACCGTCAACATAAATTGCACCACCGCTACCGGAAGTGTTATTTACGAAGTTTGTAGCTGCATCTTTATATGTATTAGTGTAATAACCTCTTACTTGTAATCTACCGTAAGTATTTTCTTGGTAGATTGCACCACCGCGAGAATATTTACCAGCTAATGAAGCAAGGTTATCTTCTTCCATATATTGAGTCTTAGTATAGTTATTGTTAAATTTACCAGAAACTATTAAAGAAGTGTTTGCTCCTAAATATAAAGCTCCACCCATAGAACCTAAAGAACTAATGTCTTTTTGGAAGTTCTGTGCATAGTTGCCTGTAAATTCTACTGTATCATAATCTACTAATTTTACAAGTTTGCTCTTGTTGCCAGCAGCTAAAATGTTAATTTCTCTGTTTACACCAAGACCAACTTCCATTAGGTTTTCGTCAATTTTTTCTTTACGTCCTGCGATTAATACTGCTCCACCTTTTGCAAAGTTGCCATTGAATTGTGGGAATAATGCAGGATTTTCTACGTCATCTTCTTCCACTGGAGTAGTTCCGTGGTAAGAGATTTTTACGTTTGTTAATTTTGCTGTATTATTATTAAACTTAAGATTACGCATTCTACCTAAGAACATAGATAAACGTGCGTCGTCATAAGCTTGTCTTTCATAATCAGTAAGATTTGGCTCAGAAATTAATTCTTCGTCCAAGTTGTCAATTCTCTTAATATTAGCATTAACTAATGAAGGTGTTCCATCAATTTCAGTTAAGTTAGGATTTTTGTTTCCTGGGTAAACTTCAAGAGCATCATATTTATTTTTGCTCAATGGGAATACGTCTGGAGTTTGCAATACTTGCAAAGCACCTGCAGCGTTTCTTGCGAAGTTTTGATTAAATTCGCAATTTACTAACCAAGTTCTTGATGCGAATGTAGTAATCGCTCCACCTTTACCGTTAGTCAATTTTAGCATTGTAGCATTAACTTTTGCCGCATTTGGCATTGTTTCACTATCGTAGTAATTTACATAATCTACTGTAGTGTCTTTGCGCATATTATCAAATGCACAATTTCTAAAGAATGCTGCGCCCGCGCCAGGAAGCACGATGATGTGCCCTTTTTCGCGTGTGAAGTTATTCACAGCTTGTCCTACGAATCTGATTTGTCCAGGAACAACCTGAATTGTAGTTGATTCATTAGTTCTTTTCCAAGCTGAGTTATTTCTAATATCATTATCTGGGTCTGTTACCGAAGCGATACCAGATAGATAATAGATAATAGCTTTTTCGAATGGAATGCTTACTTGGTCTGGACCTAAATTGAATTTTTTGCCATCCAAGCTGACTGCATTAACCAATCTTCTTGTTGTTTTGTCAAGGACTACGTTAAATACATAGTCTTCTTTGACTTTATTAATTGTCATTTCTTGTGGTGTGGATCTCTTAATAGTTCCATCATACAAGAAATAATTTAAATCTGCATATCCAGTCCAGCCTTTTGTATTTTGGCTTGGCATTGGATCTTGGCCATCTGGCTTTGCAGTGTATTTAGCAGATGCGAAACCATCTGCTATGAATCTACCGCCCTTAGAGACGATAATTCTGCTGTTCGCAGCGAAGTTCACGAGTGTACCCGGCTCTACGATAAGACTTCCGTCTACTACCAATTGCTTATGCACCTGATAAACAGAATCTTTTGAGAACACGCGTACTTCACCGTTTACTATTCGCCCACCGACTATCGCTATCGGCTTATCTGCTGCATAACCTGAGCCAAAGCCCATGATGCACAACAGTACCGCTAACGTACTCATACGAAACAATCGACGCATATAACCTCCGTTATATAAATTATAGTTATTTAAAAAAATTATATTATTTATCAATTTCATAATTAATTATACTTAAAACAAAAATAACTGTGTAAATGTTTTTACATTTACAACATTCGGATTTTATCCTAGCTATATCATTCAATAATTGTGCCAAGTCTTACTAATCCCATCTTAGCTCTGCCAATAAATTCATAGCTTTTATTTTCGTTTATGATGCCTTTATATAGTTTTATGGCTTCATCTTTCTTGTTTAATTTTTCGTAGCAAAGCCCCATATAATATTCGTATCTGTTTTTGGAGCCGAAATCCGCAGAATTTTTTACTGCTTTTTCGTAGTTGCTAAGGGCATTTGCAAAGTTGCCTTTATACTCTTCAATAGTTCCAAGTCCTGCGTAAGCTCCTTGTAACACTAATTTAGAGTCAGCATCTGTTGCTTGTTTGTAATATTTCTCTGCATCTGCATACTTGTTCTCTACCATGAAGAGATTAGCTGCGTATAATGCTGCTAACTTGCCTTGAGGAATATTATCATATTTTTTTGCGATTTCTACTAATCCGATAAGTGGCTTATTTCTTATCACGATTGATTTGTCGCCATAGAGAGCAATGCGGATAGCTTCTGGATCTTTTTGATTATAGGCAGGGAGAAGACGAGTGATAGCAGTTCCTGCTTCTTCTATATCCTTTTCGCGACTTTTCTTGAAGTAATCAAATGCGAAGTAAATTATTACTATTAATAATAGTAAACCTATTACTATATAGCTCCATAACTTGTAGTTATTCTTCAAATGTAGATTCATCCGTCCCGTCAGGCTCATTGGCTTTACTTCTGAGGGGTCGATGTATTCTACATCTTCTCTGTTGTGGTCTTCCATCTGTGTAAATTAATTCCTTATTTATTTCTTAAATTATTTTCTAAGTATATATATTTAAATCGTTTAACGCTACATTATCATGTCGTACGCCCGAAGGGAATCGAACCCCCAACCTTCGGAACCGGAATCCGACGCTCTATCCGGTTGAGCTACGGGCGCGCTTTTCTTGGGCTATTTTGTCAATGTTCTTCTCCACTCTGTACAGAATAGTACTATAAAAATAGGTACAAAATTACCATTTTTTTTCCACATAAACAAACTATGGGCTATTAAAATAGTAATTCTGGTGAAGAAAAATTATTTATTAACTTATCATTTTTTTATTTTTTCTTGACAATTGGCAAATTGTGTCAATTTTATTACACACTTTACTTTTTTGTCTGACAATTTTATTTACAATGATATTTTTCTGTTATTTCTTTCAATTATTTTAGCATTTCGTGGGGCTGTCTGTTTTCATTTTGAGTTAATCATTATCAGCTCCCCTTACTATTAAGCAAGTATTTCTAATTCCGTCGGGGCGGTAGTTATATGTTTGCCGCCATTCTTTGTTACGATGATATTATCTTCTACTCGCATTCCGTATTTTCCTGGTAAATATACGCCGGGCTCTATGGCGAGTGCGCAATTTTCTGGAACTATCTGGTTTTCTAATCTAAATGATATGAATGGGTTTTCGTGTGCGACTAATCCTATGCCGTGCCCAAGCGAGTGCTGGAAGTAATCTCCGAAGCCTGCTTTTGCGATGATATCACGAGCGTATGCGTCTAATCTTTTTCCTGTGATTCCAGCGCAAGCATTTGCGATTGCTGTTTCCTTGGCTTCCACGAGTAGCTTATACATATCTTTCTGCTCTTGTGTTGCCGAACCGATTGCATAAGTGCGGGATAGATCTGAGATAAATCCATTCATTATGCAACCGAAATCGATAAGAACTATATCGCCTGGGGCAATTTTCTTATTGCTTGGGGAACCATGAACTAATGCTCCTCTTTCTCCGCTAACCATGATTACATCGAATGCGTCGCCTTCGGAGCCAAGTTTCTTGCCTTGGTATGTGATTTCTGCGGCTATATCTTTTTCGCTTACTCCTGGCTTTAGCATTGGTTTGATGATTTCAATTACCTTCTCTGCTGTGCGACAGGATAAAACTATATTTTCTATTTCTTCTGGAGATTTTGCAATAGTATAAACTTCCACTGGTCTTTCTGCTGGTTTCAGTTTAATAGGTTTTATCAAGTTGCGTGTATTCATTACGTCTTGATAAGACATTTTATCTGATTCGAATCCTATTGTCTCTACTCCTTTTAGGATTTGTTTTGATTTTACTAATCCCCATGGATCGCGAGAGATATGAATGCTCATATTTGGCAATTCGTATAGCTCTGATTTTACTTGTTCTTCATATCTATCATCGGTTACGAAGTGAATCGCTTCCGATGTTATGAACAAAGTGGCGGCAGATCCCGAGAAGTTTGTCAAATATCTGATATTTGGTAGATGCGTGATGACGAGTGCATCGGCTTTAATCGCATCTTCCATATTGAACTTTACTTGCTGAAGTCTAAAATCTATTTTATCGGGCATTGCCGGTCTCTTGTATTCCATTGTATATTTCCTATACTATATATATTAATGTTACTGTTTTCCGAAATAATTCGATGATTCTTTTGTTATCTGAACGTCATGTGGGTGCGATTCTCGCAATCCAGCTGAAGTAATTTGAGTGAATTTAGCTCTTTCTTTGAAATCTTCTATCGTGCTACATCCACAATATCCCATTGCGGAGCGCAATCCTCCGTGGATCTGATAAATTGTATCATGCACGCTTCCTTTGAATGGCACTCTGCCCTCTATTCCTTCTGGGACGAGTTTAGAGATTTCGTCTTCCATATCTTGGAAATATCTATCTGCGGAGCCTTGCATCATCGCGCCAGTGGAACCCATTCCGCGATATACTTTATATGCTCTGCCTTCGTATAGCATTTTGTCGCCAGGGCTTTCTTCGTGTCCGGCGAACATCGAGCCAATCATTACAG
>CAZGXC010000013.1:0-19473 GCA_964529535.1 uncultured Hyphomicrobiales bacterium
AGCATTTGCGTGGAACATTCCTGCGATGATTATAGCCATCGCGAGCATTGTGATTCTTTTCATTTGCAAACCTTTAATATTAATGTGAAAGAATAATATTGCAACTTAATATTATTTTTTGTAACATCCAAATTTATTTTGCAAAAAGGCATTAAAAAGTTAGCGGTGGTGATAACAATGATTCTTTTCAATAAAACATCTGATATAATACAAAAATAGGGTGAGAAATCAGCCCACCCTATTATTCATAAATCTATATTTGCTTGATAGTTATTCCACTTCTTCAGCCGACATTTTCAATGAAAGTGCTTCATAAGATCCTTTTTTGCCATACAGAATTTCGACTACGGCATTCTCCAAAGATGCTTCAATATCCAACCACTTCGGATGAACTGGGGTAAGTTTAGCATATTTCAGTTGCTCCGCAAATATTGGCATAAAAGGCAAAGTCTGGAAATAATTATCATTATGGTAATTCTTATCAGCAGGGAAGCCAGCTTCTTTTATTGCTTTGCATAATTTCAGGGCATTCTCGCCTTTCGTCATAAAATTAACAAATTTCTCTGCCAACACTCTATTTTTTGATGATTTATTAATCGCCAAATATTCAGCTCCTGCAAATGAAGTGCCTCGATTTTCTGGCGTTACTCCTGGGAAAAGCGCAACCCCGTAATTCAAAAATGGGCTAACTGCCTTGATTTTTTCGATTAACCAAGAGCCACTAATCCAGATGCCTATTTCTCCACGGGAGAACATATCATCAAGTTTTTTCTGAGTTTCGATGATGCCTACTTGGGATAATTTTTTATACATTTCTACGGCACGGACGCTTTCAGGAGAGAGTAATTTGACCACTCCATTGCTATCCATCAGCTTTCCACCGTAAGTCCAAATAAATGGTAATATTTTTTTATACAATCTATGTGGGTCGGATCCATTGACACCGAAACCATACACGCCATTTCCGAGAGAATTAATTTTCTCGGCATATTCATACATTTGATCAAGTGTTTTTGGGGCTTCTTCTGGCAATCCCGCTCTTTTGAATAACTCTTTGTTATAGAAGATTACGCGAGAATTTACCACCCAAGGAATAGCATATAATTTGTTTTTCCACATTCCGGGTTCAGTAAAATTCTGGTCAAAATTTTGAATGCCGAAAGCGCCACCATTTAATTCTTGTAATACGTCTTTGGAGGAGAACTGAGCTATCCAATCGGAACCGAGATCTAATACATCTGGGGCGGTATTTGAGTTAAATGCCGCGAATAACTTCACTTGCCCATCGTTCCAGCTTAGTTCTGTCGTATTTACTTTGCAATTATTTTCTTTTTCGAACTGCGCAATCAATTCCATAACTGCTTGCTTTTGTGATGGTTCGCTCCAAAAATGCCAGAATGTAATTTCCTCGCCATTTGAATTTTGATTATCGCTTTTACCACAAGACGAAAGCAAAAGTATTGCTGCAATTGTTGCGATAATTACTCTTTTAATATTCATCATATATTCCATTTTGTTTATTATAGTTTTTACCAATAAAAAGAATAGCAAATTTAATGATTTTTTTTGAATATTTTCGATATTATTTATAAATATTGAGATAATATTGAGATAATATCGAGCTAATTATTCATCAATCTTTTTTAAAAAATCAATTATCGTTACATTTACCTCATCGGGTTTGTCTTGGTTGGGATTGTGTCCGGCATCGCTTATTAGTATTTTTGTCGTGGTGCTATCATTCTTCCATTGGCGACGCATCTTCCCTAAATGCCCAGTTCTATCCTTTTCTCCGAGAATTACTAACTTAGGGCATGAAATCGAAACATCAAACCCCAAATATAAATAATTAGCTACGGAACTCATAACTTGCACAAAGCGATATTTGCCAAATGTATCAAATCTTTGCCTGATATATTGTTTCGTGCTTTTATTTCCGTTAGAAAATATTCCAAATAAGTATTTTATCATTTTTTCAGGTGCTAGCTTATAAATAAAGTCAGCTATTTTCACCTGAATTTTATCGGCAATTCCCTCTTGCTTCGAGCTATTCATACTACTTATCAAGATTATTCCTCTTGCCAAATCTGGAAAATTTATCGCAATATTTTGACTCAAGTATCCGCCCATTGAGTGCCCAATAAAAACAGCGGATTTGATATTGTGTTTATTGCAAATTGCTACAATATCGTTAATAATATCATTATAATAGAATCTTTTGCTGGATTCAAGAATTGATTTGCCATGCGCTCGAACATCTAAAGCAATAAGGTTATAATCCTCTGGCATCGCAGGAAATTGCTTAGCAAAAATTGTGTGGTCGAGAGCTACCCCATGCAAAAAGATAAGATACTTTTCGCTACTTCCTTCTCTTAGCCAATAATGTATCTCGCAATCTTTGCTATTAATTACTAATTCTTGCATTTTATGATTGAAATAGTCTATAAAAACATATAGCCTCCAAACGAATTTGGAGGCTATATAGTTTAATTGTATTTTTAATAAATTTTTCTGATTATTTAATTATAATCTTAGGTGCTTAATAATCAAAGCAGGTGTGTCAAATCAAAATGATTAGTCGTCTTCTCTGATAAATTCGCCATTTAGGTCGAAGAGCAATTCTTTGCCATTGTTAAGTTCGATAACTTGGTAGCCTTTTTCCATTTCCCAAGCGATTATTCTTTGCTTTGGATAATTTGATGAAGCGAAAGACAATAATGCTGATGGGATTACGCTATCTGGCAATTTACTTTTTGATTTTGACTTTACTTCGATAACTTTCATATTATTGTCAAACTCTAATTTAACATCGTTAGAAAGATTAACATCGTATTTTGCTCTGGCATCATCATTATCAAGCTCAAGCTTAGTAATGCGATCTCCGCCAAAATGAGATCCTACAAATTTCGTAATTTCTTCTGGATAATTAGTATCAGAAACAATTACCTTGTTTTGGCAAATCGCTGCTACTGACATTGTTAACGTAGCGATAATGAGGTAAATAAATTTACGCATCTCTTTATTCTTTCAATAGTTAGATAAAACATGTTGTGTATCTCTAAATACGCTTTTTAATTATCAAAGTTTCAAGAAAGAAATATTTTTTTCTAAAATTATGCGATTTTATTGCTGATTTACTTTTGTATTATCTCTATAATATAATCTGTTTCATCGGATTTGCATGCCCTCAGATCTATCATATAATAGTTATTATCAAGTAATTTTATGGCTACATTTTCTCCAGAAATAAATTTCTTGGCTGATTTCACCGCAAATGGTATTTTGAGGAAAAGGAAATCATCTTCTTTATTTAATATATGTAAGAAAGTGCGATTTGAATTTTGAGTAATTGCTCCCCAAGATTGAGGCTTCAGGAATCCCCCGCGAGTATTGTAAATAGTTTCTCCATAAGTCTTCATCCAGTCGCCTATTTCAGTTAATCTATTAGTAAATTCGGGCTGAATAGCACCATTTGGCATTGGTCCAATGTTTAGCAACAAATTAGCTCCGTGTCCTGCCGCCCTTACCAATAGATGTATTAACTCTTTGGTAGATTTAAACTTATGATCAGTAATTTTGAATCCCCATGATTGATTTATAGTCTCGCAGGTTTCTAATGGTAAATTCTTTGCTGCCTCTTGAAAGCTCAATCCAGATGTGTTTTCTCCCGGTAAATCGCGCTCGAACATTTGAAAATCCTCTCCATCGAAAGGCAATAAATGATGATTATTCCCAATCAAGCACTGGGGCTGTAGTTTGTGGATTAATCCATAGATTTCATCGTATTTCCAATCCAATCTTGAACTCATATCGGCTGATCCTTCTTCGTTTGTCTGATCCCAATGCCCATCGAACCAAATTCCGCTGATTTCACCGTAATTTGTTAATAATTCTGTCAGTTGCGCTTTCATAAATTTCAAATAGCTATTGTAATCGCTTTTTTCTGTGCGTCCGGAATGCTGTCCGGTTCTTCCTGTCTGATATGGATAATCGCTTCTATACCAATCCAATAGAGAATAATATGCGAAAAGCTTAATGCCTTGTTTATGGCACTCGTTTGCTAATTCTTTGAATACATCTTTGCCAAATTTCGTATTGGTAACTTTCCAATCGCTTTGCTGGGTGTCCCAATTACTAAAACTATCGTGATGGCGGCAAACGAAAGTAATATACTTCATTCCGGCTTTCTTTGCTAAGCCCACCCATTGCTCTGCGTTAAATTCAGTAGGATTGAAATACTGCTGCAACTGGCGATAATCTTTGGCTTGAATTTTCTGATTATTCATCACCCATTCTCCTGCTCCGAGCAGGCTGGATGGTCCCCAATGAATAAACATACCAAATTTAGAATCCGAGAACCACTGGCGCGATTGCTGATTCTCTTTGCTTGGCTGATATTTGCTTGCACTCATTGGCACACTTGCGCAAACTATCATCATTACTAATATCAAAGTCTTTTTCATGTTAATTATCTTGTTTATTATTATGTTTATTATTAATATTCAACTGCAAAAATACAAAATAATATTAAATTATCATTAATACTATTGGTATAGTGGCACAAGTGAATAAGATAGTAAGAAAAATAACAATCCAGATAGGAAAAATATGCTAGAAAAATAGTATTTTTGCTTACAGTAATATTGTTAATAATTTAGAATAAAATATGTTTTCATCTGTAAATAAAATCCACTTTGTGGGAATTGGCGGCATTGGAATGAGTGCCATCGCTGAAATATTGTTAAATCAAGGATTTAAGGTGAGTGGATCAGATCTACAACAATCCGAAAATACTGATTATTTAGCTAATAAAGGCGCTGATATTATGATAGGTCATAGAGCCGAAAATATCATAAATGCCGAAGTTGTGGTATATTCAAGTGCCGTTCATCCAAATGATAACCCCGAAACAGCCGAAGCCCTGAAGCTCGGTATCCCAATCCTCCGTCGCGCCGAGATGCTCTCAGAAGTTTCTCGATTAAAATACACTCTCGCAATAGCAGGAACACACGGCAAAACTACCACTACATCAATGGCGGGGCTGGCTCTTATGACAGCTGGAATTGATCCAACAGTTATCGTGGGTGGGAAGCTAAAAGAACTTGGTGGAACAAATGCGCGCCTCGGCAATGGAGATTGGATAGTAGTGGAAGCAGATGAATACGACAGATCATTCCTGCAGCTCTCCCCTGCCATTGCGGTGATTAATAATATCGAAGCAGACCATTTAGATATCTACAAAGATATTGATGATATTAAGCAAACATTCGTGGAATTTGCAAATAAAGTGCCTTTCTATGGATTCGTAGCCGCCTGTATTGATGATAATGGTGTAAAGGATATTCTATCAGAAATAAAGAAAAAAGTAATCACTTTCGGGCTATCACGCAACGCCGACGTCCGAGCAGCAAATATCACCTATTCTCAGAGATATACGGAATTTGACCTCTATTTTTATGGAGAAAAAGCCGGAAGAATTAAAATTAACGTCCCAGGAATGCACAATGTTCGGAACGCACTCGGAGCAATTCTCGCAGCTAAAGAGCTTGGCGCAGACTTCGAGACAATCAAAGCAGGTATTTCTGAATTCCATGGCGTATATCGCAGATTTGAAATAATCAAGGAAAGCGATGATCTAATCGTAATTGATGATTATGCGCATCACCCAACAGAAATAGAAGCCACTCTCCAAGCGGCTCGCGCAGGATGGGACAGACGCGTCATCTGTATCTTCCAACCGCATACCTACACAAGAACGCAAGATTTATATAAAGAATTTGCAAAATCTTTCGATGAAGCAGATATTTTAATTTTAACCGATGTATATCCTGCTCGAGAAGAACCAATCGAGGGAGTAACGGGTCGCTTAATTGCCGATGCTGCCGTGCAATATGGGCATAAAAATGTGATTTATATAGAAAATAAAAATGATATTATTGCGGAACTAAAACCAATGATAAAGCCCGGAGATGTAATAATCACCATGGGTGCAGGCGATATTTGGAAGCTAAGCAGAGAGGTCTAACCTCCAAGGCTAATTTTATTGCGTTTCAGTTAAGTAATATTCTGGCTATTGCTTTCTGCGAGTAGCTATCCATCCAATTTAGAAACATTTTGGATGCTTTTCCGTATTTTTTATATACAGACATTCCAGTCTTTTTATTATAATACACTTTAAAGAGAATAAATATGAAAAATACAATTTTGCACAAAGCAGAAACCCGCGGACACGCTAATCATGGTTGGTTAGATACTTATCATACATTTAGTTTTGCGAATTACTTTAATCCACAGAGAATGCAATTTGGAGCGCTTCGCGTATTAAATGATGATACTATCGATCCATCAATGGGATTCGGAACACATCCGCATAACAACATGGAAATTATTTCTATTCCTTTATCTGGAGATTTAGAGCACAAAGATAGCATGGGAAATATTTCCGTAATCAATAATGGTGAAATCCAAGTAATGAGTGCTGGCACGGGAATTACTCACAGTGAGTATAACAAGAACAGCGACAAAGTCGCAAAATTCCTACAAATATGGGTTCTCCCGAACAAACGCAATGTTACCCCAAGATATGACCAAATTAAAATAGCAGATAATGCCAAACATAATGAATTGCAGCAAATCGTCTCGCCAAATCCTAACGACGAAGGCGTCTGGATTCATCAAGATGCTTGGTTTCATATCGGAACTTTTGACGAAGGAATTGATTTTAAATATAATCTCAAGCAAAAGGGAAATGGCATTTATTTCTTTGTAATTAACGGAGATTTTCAGGTAGAGAATCAATTACTAAATACTCGCGATGGCTTCGGAATATGGAATGCCGAAAGCGCCGATATTAAATCCATATCAAACAACTCAACTTTACTGATAATGGAAGTGCCAATGTTGGAAGACTAAGAACCAACACAAAACTATACAAGAATGGACTCTGACGAGTCCATTCTTGTATATGTATATTATTATCTATAATCTATAATCAATTATTATCAGTCATTATCAATTATCAATTATCAATTATCAATTATCTATTATCAGTTGTTCGTAATCTTATTCAAAACGCTTCATTAAGTCTATCATATCTCGAACTGCTTGCTCAATGCCAGTGTAAAGACTGCGCGCTACGATTGAGTGACCAATGCTAAATTCTCTGAACTCACTAATTTTGCTAAGCGGAGCAGTATTAACGTAATTCAATCCATGCCCGCCCGCAATAATCAATTCGCAAGCATTTGCGTGCTTTGCCGCCAATTCTATTTTTGTATATTCTTCTTCAAAATTAGTAGCAAATTTATTAGCATAAGTTCCCGTGTGGATTTCCACCATATCGGCATTGATAGCTGCGCAAGCATCTATTTGTTCCTCGCATGGCTCTATAAAATAGCTTACTTCTATTCCCTGCTCATGAAATTTCTCGGTCAATGCTCTAAACCTCTCTAAATCTCCCTTTACGTTCAGCCCGCCCTCTGTTGTTAATTCCTCTCTTTTTTCGGGAACTATCGTTACTAATTCTGGCTTTACATCTAATGCGATTTTAATGATTTCATCATTTGCTGCCATTTCAAAATCTAATCGAGTTTGAATAAGATCACGCAAGTGATACACATCTTTATCTTTAATGTGTCTTCTGTCCTCCCTCAAGTGGCATACAATACCAGTAGCTCCGGCAACTTCTGCTTTCAGCGCACCGAGGATTGGGCAGGGTTCAGTTCCGCCCCTTGCATTTCTTAATGTAGCGAAATGGTCTATATTCACATTCAGGTTTATCATTTTTCTTCTTTCTATATTAATTGATACAAGTAATTATATATATAAACTATTTTCTTTGGTTTTTATTGAAAAAAACATTAATTTAATATTCTTTATTAATAATCTAACGAGATAAATCATGAAAAAAATCATTATTCTATTTGCTGCTTCTGTGCTATTTCTAAACACACAAGCAATTAATGCACAGGCAATTATTATTGACCATAATCATGCGAAATTAGAAACGCTTAACTCTGAGAAGATTAAAAGAGTTATGGAGCATCTAAAAATCGCTTACCAACACACTTCCCACGGTAGCCAACTCGTGAGCGGAATGCGCGCTCTTGCCAAATATAATACTGCTTTCGAGTTCAAATATTCTCCAAAAGGCATGCAGAGAAATATTTTCTTTAATGACTATGCGATGCCACTTGCCGATGATTTGGGGCACAAAGGAGATTTGAATTGGGCAAAAGCTACTCTTGACCTATTCAATAACAAATCCAATGACAGAAATGTGATCATGTGGTCTTGGTGTGGCGGAGTGAGCGACAATAATGCTAATGGAATTAACGCATATTTGAATAAAATGGCAGAGCTTGAAAAGCAGTTCCCAAATACTTATTTCGTATATATGACGGGGCATCTCGATGGCACGGGTTCATTAGGCAACTTAAATTTAATGAATGAGATAATACGCAAGTTCTGTAATGATAATAATAAAATATTATTTGATTTTGCTGATATCGAAAGCTATTCACCAAATACAGATGTCAATTTATGTGATCTCAATGCTGATGATGAATGCAATATTGATTTTAATAAGGATGGAAAAAAAGATGGTAACTGGGCTGAAACTTGGATGCAAAACAATCCCAATAGTGAATTGGCAAAACTTGCAAAGCAATGCACTGAATGCGCGCACTCTGTTAATCTTAATTGCGCCCTGAAGGGAATCGCCACATGGAATCTATTTAGTGCAATCGTTGATAGAATGTTAGCTTCTTCTGTAGAAGATAGTAGCGCGACGCAGGCAGATCCAATCGTAATTTTTCCAAACCCTGCCGATAAATTATTGAATATCAAAATCATTGGGAAAGCTCGAAGCACAATCCAAATCGATGTTTTTGATATTACTGGACAGAAGGTCAGCACTCTTGCGAGCAACTTTATTCTTTCGCAAAATGAAGAAACCCTACAATTCAATATTAGTGAGTTACCAGTTGGCGCCTATGAAGTAAGGATAAAGATCGATAATAATTACTATAATAAGAAATTAGCGAAAAGCTAAGGTTAATTAATTACAAAAGGAAAAGATAATTAACAAAAAATGTGATCATTAATTTTACCAATTTTTTTAAGGATAATTTGAAATCAGAAACCCGACAATTCATCTATATTAATAAAAGTCGACATTTTTTCAATGATTTTCTCCATTTTTCATCTTCTTATCCTCATTTATGATGATAAATGAGCTACAAAAATCCTCATTTATGGGGATTGTGTAGATGGATAAAATACCTTAATTTTGTATTCCATCAAGTAACAACTGATGGAATAAGATTAATAAGACCTTAAAATATAATTGTTTAACACACATCTAAATCCTTTTTAAAATTTAAGACCTTATATCAATAAACAATCATATTCAGTAACCGGATACTTCAATATCCGGTTGCTTTTTTTTTATTCAAAATTGAATTTGATGAATTAGCTTATAGTAGAGACGTAACTATTATTTTTAAGTTTTGTAGTGTAAGCATTTATTATTTCTTGATGTAGAATTTTTGTTTTGAAAATCTGTGGCGATAGGAACACCACAATTCATCTATTTTAATAAAAAGCAGCATTTCTATTTCAGTTTTTCTCCGTTATTTATCATTCTATCCTCATTTTTGTTGATAAATGAGCTACAAAAATCCTCATTTATGGGGATTGTGCAGATAGATAAAATACCTTAATTTTGCAACCTACTAATTAACAATTTATTTATAATACATAATTTAACTAATCATGATAAGATTAAACTATATTCTTCTATTTTGTATAATAATTAATATGCAAGCATTTGCTAAAGAAAAAACAGATGCATTTATGTATGCTCCTGTATATGGCAGGATGATATACGCAGGCGTTTCATTGGATATTTTCCATTAAGATTTAAAACAAACAAGCCTTATATCAATAAACAATCATATTCAGTAACCGGATACTTCAATATCCGGTTGCTTTTTTTTTATTCAAAATTGAATTTGATGAATTAGCTTATAGCAGAGACGTAACTATTATTTTTAAGTTTTGTAGTGTAAGCATTTAGCTCATCAATATTCTTTACTTGCGTAGTTAGCTCAATACATTCAAGATTGCTCGAGCCACTTAATTTTTTAATGGAAACTATTGCTATTTTCATAGCAGAAGCAATTTCCACAACTGCCGATAATAATTGGGAATAATCGTTCCCATACGCGCGCACTTTTACTTCCTGTAAAAATTCGGTATTCGTCCAAGATGCTTTCTTTATTCTATCGCTATCTTTTGCGCTAATCAATTGGCAATCTTTTGAATGTATTTTTATTCCGCTTCTTTGGGTTACATAAGCGATTATTTCTTGCCCTTTAATTGGGTTGCAGCATTTGGCGATACTTGTATCAATGTTTAGCAATCCTTCAACCTGCACATCGATCTTATTGACATTTTTATTGGTTTTCGCCTTTGCTCCTGGTTCAATTTTCTTCTCAAATGCCTTCGGATATAACTTCCGAAGTAACGTTAGGGATAGCTTTAAAGAGCTTGTGCCAATCGCTGAATAAAAATCATCTGCATTTTTATATCCCGTTTTAGTGATGTTTTCTCGGAACTCCGCTTCGGTATCGAATCCAGCTATTTTGCGTTTATGGTCTTTCTTAAATCTTTCCCAAGCTCTTTTCCCATCGGCTTGGATTTGCGTTGATTCATGCTTCTTCAACCATTGAATCAATTTGGATTTAGCAGCCGGAGATTTCAGAATTTGCAACCAATCTCGCGATGGCTTTGTATTCTTATTCGTCAGAACTTCCACCACATCGCCAGTTTTCAGTTCTGTTTTTAGCTTTACGAACTTGCCATTCACCCTACCACCTATACAAGTATAGAATACATCGGTATGAATAGTATGTGCGAAGTCCAGCATCGTAGAGCCTTCTGGGATAGTTTTCACGTCCCCTTTTGGGGTCAGGATATGAATATATTTTTTCTTATATTCCTTTTCCAATAATTGATCGAGGGCTTCCGGGTTATTGAAATACTCATCGTTCTCCAAAAACTCTTTTAAGCGAGAGATCCAATCCGCATCAGTATCAACTCTTTCTTTATATGCCCAGTGCGCCGCGCTTCCGTATTCAGCTTCGCGATGCATCTGCTGGGTTCTGATTTGAATTTCAAATTTATCCCCATCATTAGTGAATACGGTTGTTTGGATAGACCTGTATCCATTTGGCTTGGGGAATGTAACCCAATCCTTGAATCTATCCTCAATTGGTATCCAATTTCTATGGACAATCCCCAGAGCTAAATAGCAATTATCAATTTTGTTCGTTATTACCCGCAACGCCAGCAGGTCATATACTTCATTAATATCAATATTCTTGTTGACTAATTTTTTATAGATGCTATACGGTCTCTTTACCCGATATTGAATATCGCAATCAATTTTATTATCCGACATTTGCTTATTTAGTATCTCTGCCATTTTGGCGAGTTTCCTATTATAAGCATCTAAATTAGTATTTATTATTTTGACTAACCTCTTGTAATGATATGTATGCAAGACCTTAAATGCAATATCTTCCATAGAGTTATATATATTTCTTATCCCCAATCGATGGGCTATTGGCGCATAAAGATTAAGGCATTCTTCGGCTAATTGCTTCAAATCATTGCCATTCTCTGCTTCAGCAATTTTCAGCTTGGCAAGTCTTTCGTATAGCTTGAAAATAATAATTTTCAAGTCATTTGCTAATTCAATAAAGACCTTTCGGAGGGATTGAATCTTTTTCTCTTGATTTGGAACTGATAGGTTAGAAATCCTATGCAAGAGCTCCAAATCCTTATGAATTTCACCACCGAAATTCTTATGAATCCATTCGGATTTTGCGGCTGTATAGTCATTTATTGCTATGCAGAAAGCTAATTTTGTCAGCTTTTCGCCAGCATTTAATCCAGCTAAGTCTTTTACTAAAATATCAGCGAATTTAATCTCTTTTTCTTCTAATATTTCGCTTGCTTTAGCTCTAATGTTTTCGATTGAATTATCCATAATTAGATTAAATTCTTAATTATCTGAAATAAATTATTTTTGCTGTTCAAAATTGTGGTTTTGATTTTAATATACCCTAATTCAATTTCTGCTTCATTGAAAGAGTTAATAAAGTGCTGTAATTTCACGAGATCTTTCTCTGTAGTAATCACTTGAATTGCTTTTGATTTCTGGGCGGTTTCTATTATCTTCGCTACTTCTCTCTCTGAATAAGCAATATGATCTTTGTAATTAATACTGCCGACGAAATCCACTCCAAATTCTTTACTAGTCTTATGAAACTTAGCATTATTCCCAATTCCGGAGACCAATAGCGACCTATTGCTTCTATCCATTAGAGTATTTTGCCAGGAGAGCAAATCAAGCACCTGTGTGGATAAACCTATGATTTCATCTTTGCTGATAGCTGTTTGATTTTGGAGATTTTTAAGCAGAATTTCATCGTTTAGCACATCTTCATAAGCGCAAATCACATCTGCGCGCTTTAAGTTTTCTATTGGCTCGCGTAATCGCCCAAGTGGGAAGGTATTTGGATTTTCAATGCTTTGTCTGTCAATTATTACAATATCCAAATCTCTATGCAACTTACGGTGCTGAAAGCCATCATCTAAAAGAATATAATCAGGATGGAAAGTATCATCAAGGAATTTCGCCGCCAAATATTTATGTTTATTTACGGCAATGGGAATAGATAATTTTCGGGCAAGCATAGCCATTTCGTCTCCGCTCTCGCGCACATTAGCAAAGATTTTTGCTTCATCTCGCACGAGTAGCGTTCCGCTGAACTCGCCTTTGTAGCCCTTAGCAGCAATAGCTACTGATTGATTTTGGCTAAGTAAATATTGAGCCAATGCTTCGCAAAGAGGGGTTTTTCCAGTGCCACCAGCAGAAATATTACCAATACTAATTACTTTAGCCTTCATCTGTTCAATCGGTTCGAGATGATTATCGAAGCTCTTGTTCCGTCGGCGAACAAAGCTGTTATAAACTAAAGATATTGCTTTTTTAACCATTCATTTCTTTTTCTATCTGCTGGATAATGCTATCGATATTCTCTCGCGAATCCGATTCTATTATTATCGGCTTCGAAACATTAATCTTGATTAGCGAAAATGGCAATGGCACTTCAAAGTGATCCCAACTCTTCTGAAATACTATTTTGCTTTTGATTTCTATCGTTAAGTATTGCAGAGGAGATCCAGCCCTCGCAGCAACTACTGCCGCCCCCGCTTTAAATTTATAAATCTCGCCACGCGGTCCATCTGGCGTAATCAATACTATTGAATGCTTTGCGGCTTCTACCATTTCCTTCAACACGAGTTTTGTATCGGCACTTGAAGACCCACGAATAAGGGCGTAATTCTGCCAACTCTCAAGCAAATCTGCAATATACTGACCATCTTTACTTTTGCTAACCACTCCGCAGACTTTCGGGAATTGAGAGAAATACTTCCACACTGGCAACATTTTATTGTGCCAAAAAGCAATCACCGAGGCTTGCTGAATCATATCTCCCGAAACCCTTATTCGCCAAGTGGCGGCAAGTGTCTTTAATATGAAATTGACGATTTTCTTGTTGATTTTCAATGATGTTTTTCAATGATAATTATTGATTTTCAATGATATTATTGATTATTAGCTTCGACAGTTTTCTTACCATCTTTCACGAAAAACATATTAAAAAAGAAGCATTCGGGAATAAACAGCAATACCAAGGATAAAGTATCTTTGGTGAAATAGACGGTTTCCCAGCTATTTGGCATAATCACTCTGGCAATAGGTCCAGTCAATGCCCAACCAATAGTAAATACTAATCCAATAACTACGATAGCCATAAAACCATTTTTTACGCTATCTTGCTGCCAATTTTTTGTAAAAGCATATAAAGCAGCCAATATATGCAGAAAAAGTATTAATAACTCAATCATTTCTCAATTATCTTGCTGATTGTAAAAAATTAAACACAAATTTACGAAAATTTAGGGAAATAATAAGGGAGGTGATGAAGAATAAATAAAGAGTAGTAGTTTGACCATATTAGCTCAACCATTGCTCCAATTCCTCTTTAGCTTCATTATGTGAGACACAATGACCGTCATGCATTTCCTTAAGCCCAGTTTCAATTTTGTTAATAACATACAACTGATAGAAAATTTCTTCAAAAGAAGAATTATCATCCATTAAGAAAATCATCTCTAATGCCTTAAACTTGGCTAAATTTAGATTAGCTTCCATCTTGTTCACCTTTACATTATTAATAATAAAATTAAACACAAATTTACGAAAAATTAGGGAAATAATAAGGGCGGGAATGAAGAATAAATAAAGAGTAGTTGATAAAAAATATTTAGTAAAACAAGTAAAAATATAGATTGTTTTCAATTATTTTATAATTCATTCGTTTACGACTGAATTATGGAATACATTTATTGGATAAAAAAATGGAAAATTTAAAAAAACATTGTATTGTAAACATCAAGTCAGATGATTTCGAAACTGCCCAACACATTGCAAAGATTTTATTATCAGAGCGTTTGGCGGCTTGTTGCACTATTCATCCGAATATTCAATCATTTTATATTTGGAAAAACAACCTACAAGTATCTAATGAATATTTAATTGAAATAAAAACAAGATTGGATAAATTCGAAATTCTAAAGCAAAGAGTTCTTGAACTTCACAAAGATGAAGTGCCAGAAGTAACAGCTGTGCAGTTGGTTGCTGCAAGCCAAAGCTATTTAGACTGGATCGATGAAATCCTTGATGAAGTAGTAGAAAAATAAAAAAAATGCCAGAGAAATTATCCGAACCTTCAAAGTTTTATAAATCTATTAAACAATGGAATGAAGATGAACAGCCCCGCGAAAAAATAAAAAAACACGGGGCTGCCACTCTATCTAATGCAGAAATATTAGCTGTGCTTTTGCGCGAGGGAACTCGCAACCTCTCGGCAATTGATGTAGGAAATATCATTATTGAGAAGTTTGGCGACTTGAATACTTTCTCTTCTGCTGATATTTCTGAATTAATGCAAATCAAGGGAATTGGAGAAGCAAAGGCAATCATTCTATTGGCTGCGATTGAGCTATCCAAAAGAATTACTCGCGAAGAACTGCCCGAGAAATTTACAATCAATAATACCTCAGACGTAGCTAAATATTTTCAATATAAGTTTAGAAACAATGCTTTCGAGAGCTTGGCTATTGCTGTATTAAATTCTGCAAATCAAATCATCAGGGAAGAAATCATTTCAAAAGGGATTCTAAACTCCACTATGGCACACCCACGAGAAATCTTTCGCTATGCGATTATTGAGAATGCGGCGTCTATCATTTTAGTTCACAACCACCCTTCCGGAATTTGCACTCCTTCAAAGGACGATATCGAGCTTACGAAGCAGGTATATTCTGCCGGAAAAGTAATTGGAATTAAATTACTCGATCATCTAATCGTGAGCAATGATGATTACTATAGCTTTTATCGGGCGGGGCATGTAATTGAATAGAGCTTTTCATTCTCTAAATTTACCCCCATCGCTATTCGTGTTCATTCTCATTTATCAATCTATGCTCTCCGTTTATTATCTGGAATCTAATCGTTTTGCCTAAGGCATTATAATTCCATACTTCGAGAGAATGCCCCTTGTTATTTTCAATCTCAGTTTCGTCTGGCGCACCATAAATTATGTATATTTTCCCGCGTGCTGTTTTATACCCAATGTTATTATTAAAATCGCCGTAGTTCTTAGCCGCAAAATCAACCCTCCTAAAAAACTCATTCATAGCTTCATTATGTGCTGTTTGGGGATTGGTATCTTTTTCCTTAAAGAACTCATTAATCAAAGCATATTTCGAGCTATTTTCTGCTGTTTTCAGGATATTATAATCCTGTTCGTTCATTATCAAAGGCAAGACCTGCATTGCGATTTGTAAATTTTTCAGGGAATATGCTTGCTCAAGGTAATTGATTCTAAAATTAAAAGTCTGCTTGTCTATACTTAATTGATAATTTCCGGGATAGTAAATACTTGGATCGAGCTCGATTTTCGCATAAGTAATTGGGAAATCTGCAAGCCTCTGGAAAGTCATTTCATTATCGCCACCATCTGGCAAGGTAAGAATTTCATTAATCATTTCTGCTGACTCTTTCCTATCTACCTGCGTATTCAGCGCGAAGCCAATATTAGTCGAGCTTTGCATTCTCTTAACTTTACATTGTAATGATTTATCCTTCATCCCATAAACTGGAAGCAAGAGGAATAGCTTTTCAGCTCGATAATCCAAAGCTGAATCCAAAACAGAAGCGTATAATCTACCTTCTAATTGATATGCCAAGAATGGATTTGCCACACCCGAAGTATTTCTATATCCATCAAATTGCTCTATTTTTCCACGCTTATTATATACGTTTTGTCGCTCGGGCTGATCAATATCTATTTCATAAGTATAGTTTTGATTTGCTAAGTGAAGAGTGAAATTTTTGAAGAAATAAAGATATTCATTGACGGTAGTCGAAGCCGATCCCTGAACGGTATCGCTGATTTTTATTCGCTTAATAATAATGTTATCTTCGTTGCGCAAAGCAATGCTATACGTTACTATTGCTTCTGGGATGCCGCCTCTATTCATAAAAAGCAGTTCGCTAAAATGAGTTCTAAACTGAAAATCAACTCGAAGCGAGTCTCCTCCCATTCCTTTGGGACTAAATTTTATTGGCTGAACCAAAATAGTGTGATAGATTTTACTGTATGCTTGGCGGTAATCTGTTTCGTCTTGTGCGAAGGCATTATTAGCGAAATTTATACTCGCAAATATAGCTAAGCACATTATATAATTATATATTCTATTTTTCATTGTTGTATTTCTTTCACTTATTACTAATTAATTATTATTTATCAATTATTTTGCAAATATTCTTGTAATATCAGCGCAGCCGCAATTTTATCAATCTCTGTTTTTTCAGCACGCTTACTTTTCTTTTTCCCGTTATTAACCATAATTTGCACAGCTTTTTGGGAAGTCATATACTCATCTACATATTGCACTTCAATGCCCGTCTGCTGGCTAAGTTTTGTCGCAAATGCTTTTATTTTCTTAATGAAATCATCATTTTTATCATCATCTCTGTAAGGGATACCAAAAAGAATTAAATTTACTTTCTCTGATTGAATTATTTCCTCGATTTCTCTCAGATTTTCAGAAGAATTAAGTATTGTTTTGACGGGTCTGGCGATAATTCTAAACTCATCGCTTATTGCTAAGCCAATGCGCTTCAGTCCGTAATCGACCGCGAGTATTCTGCCTTTTATTTCCATTTCTTTTATTCTTATGATGTAAAAATTGATTTTGTCATTAAGTTATTTTCTTCCTTACTATGGTCTTTGCGCCCTTTTTTGGCTTATAAATATTTGGAATAGCGAAGGAGATTTCAGTTCCTTTATTTGGCTCTGATTCAATCAACAATTCGCCGCCGTGAAGCTCCACGACGTGCTGCATTATCATCGTGCCGATACCGAACCCACCGGATTTGCTCGCAGTCGTAAAATATGGAGTAAGCATTTTTTTCTTAACTTCTGCATCCATGCCGATTCCGGAGTCTTTTATCTTGAAATAATAATACCTTAAATCAAGCGAATTGCTCAGCAAAATAGTCCCCTTCTTGTCCTTCATTGACTTGATTCCATTTTCAATCGCATTGCGAATTGCTCTAATCATTTTCGGCTTATCGCATTTCACCTTAAAACTGGTAAGATCTTCTTGGAAAATGACATCTGGGAACATTGTTTTATCAAATTCTCGCAGGACTTCGCGGCAAATATCAGCGGAATCATATTCCTGTAAATCAAGCTCATTAGTCCGCCCAACAGTAACGATGTCCCGCACTCTCTGGATAAGTATATTCACTTGATTCAGTATTTTTCCAGCTCTTTCGCCTGCTTGCGGATTATCAATTCTAATTTGGTCAGCATTCAGGCGAATTGTCGTCAAATTCGTCTGCATATCGTGCGCTAATTGCGACCAGTTATGTAGCCTATTCTTCTCTAACTCTTCCGTAATATCTACGCCTTTGATTATTATTCCATCGAATCTGCCCGTTAATTTGAACAAAGGAATGCACGAGAAAATCCATTCTTGAGAAAGCGTGCCTTCGTTAAATAGAATCTTTTGAGACATACTTTCCTTTAATTCAAAACTCTTATCTACGAATGTTTTAAGATGCTTAGTAAATTCATCTACTAAATAGTATGAGTATTTTTTTCTTTTATTAAAGTTTGCATTTAAATCCAATAAAATCAATGCACTTTGATTCATTTTTGTTATTCTGCCTTTTTTATCGATAATAATTGTAGCGCCAGCAGTAGTTTCATTTACAAAATGATTTAGCAACTTCTTATTCTTCAAGAATAAACGATAAATAATTATTAGAAATCCAAATAGCACAAGTGGAATAATATATTTCCCGAAGCCCTCGAAAATATTATTAACATACCAGAAATTATTATAGTTAAGCGCGAGAATCAAGGCTTGATTATTCCCAGAGATAAGCAATTTTTCATTAAAATAGAACACATTCGAGATAGCCCCCAAATCATTATTAAATGAAATATTATCACTCGACAGCACTTCCCCATCATCGCTAATCGTCATCAGCATATTATCAAAAATTGCGATGGTATGGTCGGCAATTTCACGGATGGTAAGGATATTTGAATTATTGCTTAGGCTGATGGAATATAATAGTTTATCTTGAATCCAATCGTATTTATTTAACGTAAACTTATTATTTTTCGATGAGATAAAGGAAACTGTTGATAAAGCAGAATTGGAATATTTATTAGCAAATACTTTATCTATATTTGCATTTATCCATGAATTACTGATCTTGCCATCGAGCAGATTAATTTTTACGATTTCGCTGACATCATCTGTCCTAATACCAGTAATTACTATTAAGAAATTATCTCTCGTGAGTATTTTTGGATTGTCTAATACGTTTATTTTCGAATGGATTATGCTCTCTTTAGAATCGATATTCCTAAATAATCCAGCTCCATTTTGATTATTACGCAAATAATAAATCGCTTCATTATCTAAGCAAGCTGTGCTAATATTTTCGGAAACGAAAGATGTCTGGCAGTTGAGCATTGATGTTTTAAACAACTTGTTATCGACTTCAAATATTAGCCAATCGTTATTATTATCTAAAATATTTACTCGGCGATATTCCACAGACCCCAAGAGAACAAATTCTGATTTTAATTCCTGTCCGGAAAAATCATACTTTAAAATATACAATGTATCACTTACCTGAGAAAACAGCAATATTTTATTTGCTATTTTTATCTGATTTAGCGCCCTACCCTTGATTTTATATTGAGATTGGGTGCGTTTCTGGGCGTCCTCAAAAAGTAAATAATT
>CAZGXC010000013.1:19483-31640 GCA_964529535.1 uncultured Hyphomicrobiales bacterium
AGAATGTCTAGAAAACATTACGAAGAAAATTTCAAAAAGTAAATAATTGATATTCGAACCCAAAGTATTTGAAATCGAGAGGAGATGCGAGCTATCCGCTCCAAAATAGCCAAAAGGCTTCTTCTCTATCACTTTATATGACGAAGGAAAAGCCTGCTCTGCGCGGATTGGCAGCGCAAACAGCAATATTATTAATATCTTAATGCAAATTCTCATTTACTACTTTGAATTATACTACTTTGAATTATAACTAATTGAATTATAAACTCTTAGTCGTTTATGATTTCAACAATACATAGTGCTTCGATGCCTTCTGATTTACCTATTATTCCAATTTTCTCGCCTGTTTTAGCTTTGATATTTACTCTCTCGGCTGGCAGACTGCATATTTCCGCAATATTGTATTTTATCATTTCTTTATATGGCGATAATTTCGGAGTTTGTAGCATTATTATTGCGTCAATATTTGAGATGGAATACCCTTGATTGCTCAATTCTGCCACCACTTTTTGCAATAATATAATGCTTGAAATGCCTTTATATTGAGGATCGGTATCGGGGAACCACTCGCCAATATCGCCGAGGGCGGCGGCTCCGAGCAGCGAGTCAATCAAGGCATGCGCCAAAACGTCGCCATCGCTATGAGCAACGCAACCTATTTCTGATTCAATCTCTATACCGCCGATAATTAGCGGATAGCCCTTCTCTAATCTATGTAAATCATTTCCGATTCCTACCATAATTTTTTCTCTTATATTTAAGATATTATTGATATAATAAATAACGTATGCGCATATTCAGAAACTGCACTAAGCCTTCATTTACTAATTCTATGAGCTGGGCAGAGCTTCTAAAATTCATTATTTCATTGAAAATTTCTTCATTGCCTACTGCTTTGATAAACATCTCTTTATCGCGATTTTCTAATTTCGTTTTTGCTACAAAATCTGGTTTTTTCTCGAGTAATTTCCCCAAAATTTTAAATCCAAAAGAATATAATCTGGGGGAATAATCTGCATCAAAATTAAAGAGAATACCCGGCACAGAAGTGATTGAAGAATTATATAACTTTGAGATTATTATCCCATTTTCATCAAACTTAAATACTTCATCATTCAGGATAATGTTCGGATTCGTGAAATACAAATATTGGAAAGGCAAGGAAGAGCCGACTCCAATATTAAAAATCCGCAATTCCCCGAAAACTCCGAGCATCGCAACACCTCGAATAGCATTTACAGTTGGAATATTGGGCGAAGTGGGATACCAAGTAAGCCCCGTCTGCTCCCAAGTATCATTCCTGTCCCAATTCTGCATTTTAATTACGCTATAATCCAAGCTTTCAGCTTTATTAAAGTATTTTTCTCCGACGAAAATATTTGCTAATTCGCCGACCGTGCATCCATGAAGATACGGAATCGGAGCAATCCCGATAAAACTCTTGTTCTTCAGCTTCAAGACATTCCCATCAACTAAATTACCGCCCAGAGGGTTAGGTCTATCGCAAATCACAACTTGCACTTCGTTCTCTGCTGCCGCCTCCAGCACGTTATACATCGTGCTGATATAAGTATAAGAGCGCACGCCAACATCTTGAATATCAATTACAATTACGTCAATATCTTTGAGGAAATCCGGCGATGGCTTTCGATTCGCACCATAAAGCGAAATCGCCTTCACCCCGAAAACCACATTATCATCTACTGCTTTCCCTGCTGGAATAATAGAATAATATCCGTGTTCGGGAGTGAATATTTTCACGAGCTTAAAGCGCTTGCTTTTCGCCATAATTTCGGCGGTTTGTTCTCCGTAGCGCGTTCTGCTGGAGAAATTTGCAAGTAACGCAACTCTTTTATTCTTAATCACTTTGAAATTGTTATCCATCAGAATATCAATCCCAAGTTTCACGGCATTATTCTTTATTGCGAAAGCATTGAAATTCGAGAAAAACATTAGAATAATAATATATTTCAGTATTTTTCTCATTATCTCATGTATTTATTTGTTAGGTACATTTTGGCTTTGGAACGAGAATCCAAATAATCAGGAGCTGCCAGCACTTTTTTGTAATATTCCACTGCTTTATTCCTGTTATTCTGTAAATCATATATCATTCCGAGCTTCAGGTTCGACATTGTGATAAATCCGGAAGCCTCTTTATCAACTTTTTGAGACATTTTACTGCTCGACAAGAGATACTTCAAAGCTCTTTCATATTGTCCCCTAATCATCAATAGATCACCATAGTAATACATGGCTTCGCGAGCGAGCAAATCATCATAACCAAAGGTGCGCTTGCTGCCCTTCGTCAATATTTCATACCATATTTTCTCCGATGCGGCGAAATCACTTCTAATATAAGTCAATCTGCCGAGATATTTATAGAAATATGGATTGTTCGGGAATTTCGTATGTAGCTTTTGAGCCATCACCATAGCATTATCCCAATCTTTCTCAAATTGGTAATAGATTTGTAGCAAAACAATCGCAGCCTCTACATCAGCATATAATGCACTTTCGGACGATGCTTTTAACTGCTTAATTCCAAGGCGTTTATCGCCAGCAGGCACAAAAGAAATCAAGGGTTTGATTAATGGAAATTGCTCTGGGAAAACTTGCGAAAAATAATTATAATAACCAATCCCGAAAAGCATATCGCGATTATTCGGGGCGATTATCAATCCCTGAGTTAATAATTTATAAGCATTTTGACCATCGACAGCAGCATTGACCCATTGCTCGCGAATGGTATAATACCTCCCACGATAGCCGACGGCAGCAGCTTTAAAGAAAATAGCAGCTGGGTCGTATTTGGAGATTTCAATCTCCTCCTGTGCCTTGTCAATTACTTTATTGATGCTGGTCAAGAATTGCTTGTCATATTTATTACTTGAAGTATTTAACTGCACTTTCCACCAATCGCTTGTCGCCTCGAGGAAATATCCTGCCAAATTTCTGGGGTATTCTTTTTGAATTTGCTTATAAATCCGCTCGCAAGCAGTAAAATTCACATTGTAAATCTCGTCAATTCCTATCTGAACCAAAGAATCAGCGCGAGAATCCATAACATACCATTGGGCTTTGGTGGAAATTGCTGGAATTAACAATATGAGAAGAGAAAATACGACTATTCTATTGAGCATTTTTATTACCATAATTATAAATAAAAGTAAGTTAAATCATTATTAAAGTTTATTGTGCTAATTTATTTTATATTAATATTTTTTTCTTATTTTAGAAAATATTAAATTTGCTTTTCTAAATATTACAATTCTAAATATTTCGACTAGAAAGAATCCACTATTACACGGCTATCTTTCTGTAATTTTAAATATTCCATTACGAGAATGCAAATTATGTCTGACAAAAATACAAATATTAATTATAAAAACTACTTTGAATTTGTAGAAACACTGCTAAAAATAGAGAAATTAAGCGATTTTCTGCTGGCATTCATTGATTTTGCTATTCCGAACATCAATTTTATTGAAACTGCTATCTATTTATATAACGCCGACAACCGGCTCGAAGATATTATAAAGAACAATCAATCCAGCATTATTAGCAATAATATTGACCAACTCGTGGAGGGCGGAATCTTCGAATGGATTCGGAACACGAAGCAAATCGCCGTTCTGCCAAATCTTAGCGATTTATCAGACCTCACGCAAAATATTTATGGGCAGGCGACTTCTAACAGCTCCGAACAGAAGCAGCAAAACCTCAACTTCCTGCTGATACCATTCTTCGCGAAAGGGAAAATGTTCGGGCTATCTATCACGCTAACTGATATGAATCGCGAAGCACTCGAAGAGAAATTTGACTTAATCAATAATTTTTCAGAGGTTTTCGCATATTTTCTATATCAAGAAATTAAGTCGGACAAAAAGGAAGTAGTTTTCTACGATAAAAACAGCAACGAGATTGTCAGCTTGATTTTGCAAAATATTTATAATTCAAATAAAATTCTATTCGCAAATATCACGCTTCTAAATAATAATATCGGCAATGCCGAGGATAGACAAGCAATAATAAATAGCAATATAGAAAATATCAACAACTTAAATCGACTCTATAATAAATACAAAGATGATAATCTAAGCAAAATCTCTTTGAATGATTTATTTAGCGATATTCATAGCATCGATAAAGACTTTCTGAACGATAATAATATCCACTTAAACATTAATTTCCTCGAGAAAGATATTGAAATCAATCGCGATGTAAATATTTATGCCCTATTATTTTTAAAAATAATAAACTTAATTAAAAATAAAGACGTTAATAAGCGTATAATAAATATTAAGATCATTAGAAATAAAATTATTCAATTTAAATCTTATTTTTCTCTCTTAATTGATGACAATAGTGTGTATTTCCCAAAAATTGAGGATCAATTCAACCCACTTGATACTGATAACCCACAATTAAGCGAAATAATATCTTTGGTAAATGAATTAAAAGGAAAAATTAACATAGAATCTAATTTCGAAATGGGGACTGTATATCATCTACACTTCCCAATTTAAGCGGTACCGAAAGCAATATGAAACTAAAACTCTTCTATATAATTATAGCAATGACTCTATTTGCCACAAGCAATGCCTTCGCTCAAGCGAGCATTACTTCCCTGAAAATAGAGCCACTTAATAGGCTTAGTGTTTTTTTGAAAGGAGCCCCATCTCCATTCACGAGTGAATTAAGCGAGGATAAAAAGAAAATAACTATCTCCCTCTCTAATTCTAATTTAGCTTCATCTTCTACTTCTATCCACTCAACTGGCATTATTCAATCAGCAAGCATTCAAAAATCGAAAAATGGGCACTCAATCACTGTTGAATTAAACGAATCCCGTGGATACAACTGCATTTACCTGACTATGTCTAATTCGATAATGCTGGAAGTATTCGATTGGAGCAAGCTAAGCAAAGATGATGAACATTATAGAAACGCTCTGCTATCGCTCGAAAATTTCCAATATCTTTCCGCAAAAGAAGATCTCTACAAAATAAAATTGAAGGATAACCCAAATGCTGCCGGAATCCTTGGTTTAATTTTATAC
Organism: uncultured Hyphomicrobiales bacterium; assembly: GCA_964529535.1. GTDB lineage: Bacteria > Bacteroidota > Ignavibacteria > Kapaibacteriales > UBA2268 > CALLXS01. Next base: position 24,546 of record CAZGXC010000013.1, read on the forward strand.
CAGGAAGGTAGTATAGACGAGGCTCAAAAATACCTCAATTATGCTTTCGATGGCAATTCCAATATTGCAGATGTTTATGCTGCCTTAGCGCAAATCTCTCAAAACAGCAATAATACAAAGCAATATGATTATTATGTTAATAAATATGCGACCATCGTCGGAAATAAAAACTATACGATTATTAAGCCCGGTAGCTTGGTAATCACAAACGAAACGGGTAAATATGATTCTCTCATGTATCTCAATTCTATGAACTCTCAGAATGGTGGACAAACGAATGATTCAAGTGCTATTGACTCAAGTAAAGCGAATGAACAAAGTAAAGCAAAGCCAATCGCCAAACAGCAACAATACTCACTCTTTTCCGATAAAACCATTCTTTATGCGGCATTTGCAATTTTCATCGTCCTATTGATGGTAATCTCCACATATTTCAAATGGAGGAAAAAGCAAATTCAAATGCTGAAAGACCTAAGCATCGCAGCGGATAATTTTAAAAACTTAGGCGTCGTCCCATCGAACATTGAGGAAGAAATAAACAATGCGAATAACGCAAAGGCAAACGCTATTGAAAATGAGCAGCCAATCCACCCAGCTTTGCAAAAATATTTAAAGAATAATCCTCCGAACATCAAAAAAGCCGACAAAGAGAAGAAAATAATCAAGGCACCACTCAAAAATGACTTTAAGCAGAAGCAGAAAGATGTCCTAAATTTAGCAGAAAAAATTCTCGAAAATCAAAAAGTAAAGAAGGAAATCGAGACAAAATTAGAAAACGAAAGTAGCAAATACAAGAAGAATCCGAACCTCGATTTAGCCCTAAGTTTACAGAAAAAACAGCAGAATCTGAAGTCCGAGAAGATCAGTAATATCACCGAAGAGACCAATGAAGATAATACCACTGGGCTAAATTCAAGCACAATAAACGCAAAGAAAAAGATAAACAAACTACAAGAAAATAAGTCAGAAATAGAAAAACTCGCAGGAAAATTTAAACAAAATGAAGATTAATTATAACTTAATCGATTTTTCTTCGTTTCTAATAATATCTGTTTAATAGTATCCAAAAGAATGAAAAATACATTTACAAAATATATCATCATCCTATTTTCAATCACGATTGGAACTATTAACCTGTTTACCCAACCAATAAAGAGTAATAAATCATTTCTAATAGATAATAATTATAATTCCAAGCCCGTATTTACCATTAAATCAACAGATGGCACAAATATTGATAACTCAATATTTACGAATAAGAAATTTGTTAAACAAACAAAAGTCGAACTCGATTCAGTTGATTACACTTTGAAAGTGTGGGAAAATACAGGTGGCGATGTGATAATGACTTTAAAGCTACGAGACAAGAATCAAAATGTCAAGATCTCTGTCTGGAATATGCTCGGCAAGTCTATCCTCGATGATTTTGATGGAAATTATAAGGATTTAGAAGATAATCACACCATCAAAAACTCTTACCAATTAAGCCGCGGAGCCTACGTCCTACGTATTCAAAGTGATAAACTTAAGATCGACTCGAAGTTTATTAAATCTAAATAGAGATGAATATGAATATTATTAGACAATTAGCTTCTGGCTCAGCAATAGCCATCTGCATCATATTGTTCAATATTAGCCTCTCGGCTCAACTAACTGGCGGCGGATATGCCAACTCCTATCTGCACCGCGATGTGGGCGCAAGAGCTATTGGAATGGCTGGAGCATACACTGCATTATCAAATGACCCCCTCGCTATGTTTTATAATCCCGCTGGATTGTCAGACCTAAACTCTGCTCCATCATTCAACGTAATGTATTCCTCGCTGGATTTCAATAGATACCAAACCACTCTATTTTATGGGCAAAAGCTCAGCGAACACTTCGCAATTGGTGGTGGCATCAATACCTTCGGCTCTGGATCATTTATGATGAGAGATATTAGAAACAATGCTATCCGCGAAATCAGCTCCAATGATTATTCGTTCTCCCTTGGTGCTTCATATAATATAGAATTTGCCGCACTTGGCGCCAGCGTTAAATACTTATCAAATTCCCTCTATGGCGTTAGTGGCAATTTAAGCGGATATTCCGTAGATATTGGCTCGAAATTCAATGTAATGGATATGTTCACCTTCGGATTAGCAATTCAAAATCTATTCAATCACTCCCAATATAGCGACGGAATCAAAGAAGAATCCAAAATCCCTTATACTATCCGCACGGGAATTGCCTTCGAAATACCTTTCGGAATCTCTTACGAAGAGGATACTCGCGACACATATACGGGAGCAAGCGAATCCCGCAGAATTACTTCTCGACGCTATTTAGCAGTCGACGTAGATGCTCGCTATATGCAATTCCAACATTATCCATCGCTAATCGTGGGAATGGAATTTGCGCCGCATAGCATCATAGCATTCCGCGCAGGAATAGAAGTATTTGGCGAAAACAAGAGCGAAGCCACTTTCCTCCCAATGAATTATTGGGGAGCTGGGGTTGCCCTGAAGCCATTCATCAGCTCAATCAATCTGCCATTAAGTCTCGAATATTCAATATCTTCTGATTATTTAGCTTTTCAGAAAATTGGGCATCACGTTTCCGTAAACATTGATTTTTAATATCTTTTCAACAAAATCAATTAATATAAGAAATAATAAAAAAAATATCCGTATTTTTGCGTTACTTAAAAACAATATGTATTAGTATTTATCTTGACGCTTATGGATTATGCTTTATTAAAAGTTCTTGTTTCAATAGTAATTGCTTATCTTCTCGGATCTATTCCCAGTGCGGTAATAGTTAGCAAGAAAGTCTTCGGATTTGATATTCGCGAAAAAGGTAGCGGCAATATGGGCTCTACCAATGCAATGCGAGTAATGGGCTGGAAATGGGGAATGCTCGTGCAAATCATTGATGTTCTCAAGGGTTTGGCAGCAGTCCTAATCGCAGGTTGGATAGTCAAAGATGGAATTAACTTAGGCGCTTATACTTGGTTACAAGACACCACACTCGTGAAAATCATAGCAGGTTTATTTGCAGTAGTCGGTCATATTTGGTCTGTATTCGTCAAATTCAAAGGCGGCAAAGGCGTAAATACAGCTGCCGGAATGCTATTGGGCATCATCCCTATTGATGTGGGCATAGCCGTCGCTGTCTTCCTAATCGTATTGGTCTTATCTGGTTATGTATCCTTAGGCTCGATATTAGCCTCCATAACCCTCCCCACTTCGCTATTTATGCGATATAATGTATGCCAAGACACTATTCCTGGCTATCATACGATTATATTCCTATTAATTGCTCTTAGTATCCTGATAATTTTCACTCATAGAAAGAACATTATACGGATATTCCAAGGGACAGAAAATAAGTTTAAAAAAGTTCAGATATTTAAAAAATGATATTAGATAATAATAATTATAAAAAAGATATAAAGGTCGGCATCCTTGGTGCTGGCGGTTGGGGTTGCGCCCTGGCTTGCGTATTAGCAGATAATCAAATCCCTGTTACTATTTGGGCATTCGAGCAGGAAACAGTCGCAGATATTAATAATAATCACCGCAATTCCGTATATTTACCAAATGCGGAGCTATCCCCTTCTATCAAAGCTACTAACAGCTTTGATGATTTAAATGATTGCGATATTATCATTATTTCTACTCCTACTCAGCATATTCGAAGCATTGTAGCCCAGTGCAAAGATTTAATTAAGTCCAAGAAAATCATCAACGTATCCAAAGGGATAGAAATCGGCACGATGTATCGTATTTCGGAAATCCTCGAGGAAGTGTGCGAGATGGATATTAATAATTATGCAGTTCTGACAGGACCAAGCCACGCAGAAGAAGTAGCCCGCAAGAAAGTAGCAACTGTTGTTACAGCTTCGCAAGATTTATCTTTTGCGCAAGAAATCCAAACCCTTTTCTCAAATAAATATTTCCGCGTCTATACTTCATCGGATATTATCGGGTGCGAAATCGGCGGCGCATTGAAGAATGTAATCGCCGTAGCCACTGGCATTGTCGATGGTGGCAAATATGGCGATAATGCCAAAGCAGCTATATTCACTCGTGGATTAGTGGAAATGTCTCGTTTAGCAATGGCTATGGGTGCTAATTATAATACGCTTTTTGGCTTGTCGGGGATTGGCGATCTATTCGTAACTTGCGCCAGCACTCTTAGCAGGAATTGGCAAGTGGGCAATAAAATTGGTCAAAATATCCCTCTCGAAGAAATTATGGGTAAAACTAAAATGGTCGCTGAAGGCGTGCATTCAACGCGCTCCGCATATCAATTATCCCAAAAATATAATATTGATATGCCAATCATAACGCAGATGTTCCACGTCCTATTTGAGGGACGCTCCCCAGACGTCGCGGTTGGTGAACTTATGGGCAGAAGACATAAAAGCGAGTGGATATAAGATGAAAAAAATATGTATACTTACTCTCGGATGCAAAAAGAACTTAGCAGATTCCGAGAGGCTCCTCTATAAATTAGAAAAAGAATATCAATTCACCGAAGATCCAAACTCCGCAAACATTGTCATTATCAACACCTGCGGGTTTATTGATTCTGCCAAAGTTGAGAACCTCGAAACTATCCAGCACTATGGTGCGCAGAAGAAGAATAATAACAAAATCGAAAAGTTAATTGTCTTCGGATGCTTAACTCAATTTTACGCAGAGGAAGTCAAAGCAAAGTTTCCAGAAGTTGATAATATTTTCGGGGCGAATAATATTAATGAAATAGCTGAATTGCTATTGAGTGAAGCAATGGACTCCTCGGAGCAAAGAAGCTATCTAACACCTCTGCCAACTGCTTATCTCAAGCTATCCGAGGGCTGCAATCACAAATGTTCGTTTTGCTCTATACCAGTTATTCGCGGAAAGCAAATCTCGCAACCAATCGAAAAACTTGTTTCAGAGGCAAAGCATATTCGAGAATTAGGCTACAAGGAGCTGATCCTAATCGCCCAAGACACAAGCAACTACGGAACGGACATCTATAAAGAAAAGAGATTGCCAGACCTCTTGGAAGCTGTTTCGGGCATTGATTTTGAATGGATACGCTTAATGTATGCCTATCCGACTGCCTTCCCCGAGAAAGTCCTTCATTTAATAGCCGAGAAAGAGAATATTTGTAAATATATAGATATTCCTCTTCAGCATATTTCAGATAATATTCTCAAATCTATGAACCGCGGTATTGATAAACTGAACACCATCAAACTCGTAGAAAAGATGAGAGATATTATTCCAAATCTTGCCATCAGAAGCACGTTTATCGTTGGTTATCCGAATGAAACCCAGGAAGAATTTAATGATTTACTAAAATTCTTGAGAGATGCGGAATTGGATAGAGTTGGAGCTTTCACCTATTCCCCACAGAAATTCACAAGTTCCTATAATATTCCTGATAATATTCCCGAAGAAGTTAAAGCCGAGAGGCTCGAAGCTCTAATGCTCCAGCAGCAGAAAATATCATTAGCAAAAAATAAAAGGAATGTTGGAAAGAGCTTGAAAGTCCTGATTGAATCTCAAAATGAAGAATATTATATTGGCAGAACCCAGCATGATGCTCCAGAAATAGATAATGAAGTATTGATTATTAAGAAAAAAATGCTGAAAATTGGGGATTTTTACGATTTACGTATAACAAATTACAATGAATATCAGTTATTTGCGTAATATACTAATATATTTTAAAATAATATTTTGGAATATTCAAGTAAATAATTATTTTTGCGTTCCTAAATATTGACACATGATATTTTTAATTGATTTTGTAGAAAGGTAAATAAATGTTTTGGACACCCGAACTTGCAGCTTTTTTGGAAGACGCTCCTTGGCCAGCAACCAAAGAGGAATTACTAGATTATACAAATAGAAATGGTAGCCCTGTGCAAGTGATTGATAATATTATGGAACTCGACGAAACAGACGAGCTAATCGAAGGTATCGAAGACCTTTGGCCAGAATATGAAGATGTTACTTCCGAGGAATACTTCTATAATGATGACGAGGAAGAACAATACGTGTAGTAATGCTGAAATTACCAACTCCAAAATTCGGAGCGCATGTATATATCTCTATATTATTGCTACTAATCATTGCGCTCCCATACCCAAGCCACGCGGCTAAGGTCAACTATAAAAAACTATATAGATCGCGTATTAGCCATTCACAATACGAAATTGGCAAAATTTCGTTCCGCGGAAACAACAAATACCCTTCGGAAACTTTAGAGACTATCATAAGCTCTCATGCTACTGATAGGTCTTTTTGGTATTCCTTCTTTGAGTTCACATACCGCTATGGCAAGGATAATAGGCTTATCCCAAAATTCGCAAAAAAGGAACTATACGACAAGCTAAACAGCTTACAATCAAACATTCACTTCTTCAGCGAAGAAACTGTAAGCAATGATATAAATAATCTTAGGCAATTCTATCACCAGCATGGGAATCATCAAATCAAATTGGATTATGAATTTCTACCGAATCCAAAGCAAAAGATTAACGAATTGATTTTCATTCTCGACGAAGGCTCTGATTACATAGTTAATAATATTCAAATCAATATCACCGATTCCATCGAACAGCATCTCTCTGAAGAAATCAACACTGAAATTAATAAAAATAAAAACATTAAGTTCAATGAAGCCAATATCTTAATTTCTGCTGATAAATCAATTTATTATCTGCAAAATAATGGATATTTCTTCGCAAATTATACGCAACCACAAATAGTAATTAATCCCGAAGAAAATAATGATAGCCTAACGCTGAATATTTCCCCCGGATTAAAATATAAAATAGATTCCATCTTTATCGAACACGATACAAGAGGGCAAATTCGCCTCGCTTCGGTGATGAGCGAAAATCAATTGGATTTCCGCATCGGTGATTACTATATTAAGGATAAAATTAGGACTTCTGAAGCTAACTTCCTTAGCCTCAACCTGTTCCATTCTGCAATTATTGATACAATTCAGGTAAATAATGTTGATTCTACTATCGCGCTACTCGTCCGATTAAATTATAAGAAACAACAAGATTACAATATTGGCTTCTTCACAAATCGCACCAGCTTC
>CAZGXC010000014.1:0-30515 GCA_964529535.1 uncultured Hyphomicrobiales bacterium
ATATGATGATATATGAATCGCGAAGCTTTTCATCGCTACCGGGTAGCATTCCGACTATATTTTGACTAATGAAATCGCGTTCCTTGAATTTTCCGGAGAAAGATAGCTTAGTCTTCAGAGGGAAGCTCTTGATTTTATTTTCGGATTGCATTTGCTTTACATCTGAATATGTAAATCCAGAGCCAGTGAATAAGTGTTCAGCAGCTTCTGGGGTTAGCAGCATATTCAGGCTCGTAGCAGGCGAATACGCCAAACTCACATTATCGAAAGCAAATGTATTGATGTATCGATTAATATTTTCGGGCAGGAAATCCTCCTCGTCCCCGATAATAATACTGCCCTTTGCTCCGAGAGCCATAGCAGTGCGTTGCTTTGCTGCAATAGAAGCATATTTTGATGGATATTTCCCATTGAAATAATCGGGGCGTTCGGAATATGGCTCGCCCGGGATAAAGACTACTATTTTATCTTCCACATCAATGTAGAAATAATCACTATAATCAAATTCCATTGCGTTTATTCCGTATCCGACGAAATAAAGCTCCTGCTCACCAGGGATAAAGGCTTGCTCGCCCGTGCTATATAAGAGGAAATCGCGTTCATATTTTAAATTTTCGCATTTGCTAGAATCGATTATTTTCAGATCGCATTCCTTTGTTGGCATTGATGAGTGCATCGGAATATGCTGATAAAAAGTGCCGTTGTGCCCAATCGGGAACAAGCCGATTTCATCGAATCTATCCGCTAAGTATTTGGCGGAGAGATTTGCGCCCGTGCTTCCCGTAGCCCTGCCCTCGAATAAATCACTTGCCAAAAAGGAGATATGCCTTTTGAGCTTATGAGTGGAAAACATAGCTTCATAATCAGAGACAAGCGAGCTATCCCTCGCTAAGGATTCACTTAGCGGAAGGCTTGCTATCAGTATAGTTAGCAACAATATGTGATATTTTATTCTTAACAATTTTGCAAATTCATATAATTACAATTTACAAAAATAGGAAAAAATGATGACAATTACGCTACTTGATATTCGTCTTAAAACTGGCATATCGGATATGAATATAAGCTAATAAGATATATGGATGCAAACGAGCTAATCAAAAAAGTAAGAAAGATTGAAATTAAAACGAAAACTCTTTCGCGAGATCTGTTCGCGGGGAGCTATCACACGAATTTCAAGGGCAGAGGAATGGCGTTTAGCGAAGTTCGGGAATACCAAACAGGCGACGAAGTTCGGGCTATTGATTGGAACGTTACGGCACGCTACGGCAATCCATATATCAAAGTCTTCGAAGAGGAAAGAGAGATTTCCGTGATGTTGCTTGCGGATATTTCAGCTTCAGGGAATTTCACCTCCAGCATCGAGACCAAGAAGGAGCTTATTACATATATTTCGGCGATAATAGCTTTCTCCGCAAACCAAAACCAAGACAAAACGGGGCTTCTGCTCTTCTCCGATGAAGTCGAGCGATTTATATTGCCCAAGAAGGGAAAATCCCAAATCCTGCGTATCATCCGAGATTTGATAGAAGTTTCGCCAAAATCATCTGGCACAAACATCGCCAAAGCTCTCTCCTATACTCTTAAAATGCTGAAGAAACGAAGTATTGTGTTTATTCTATCGGATTTTATGGATAGTAATTTCGACAAGGAAATGGAGATCTGTGCCGCAAAACACGATACAATAGCAATAAGAATATTTGACCCATCGGAATGCGAATTACCAAAAGTAGGGATGATTAATATTCGAGATTCAGAGACTGGGGAGATGCGCTTAATAGATACTAATTCCAGTAAGTTACGACAGCAGTATAAGGAGAATATGCAAAAACGAAGCGAGTATTTAAACACTTTCTTCGCAAAGAATAAGATTGGCTTTATCGACATCAGCACAGATACCGATTACGTAAAGGAATTGATTAAGTATTTCAAGCAAAAATAGCAATAATAAACACGCCAGCAACAGCTCTTTTCTCTACATATTATCGTATTTATTCATCAAGTTTTCAGCGATGCGAGCATTTATCGCAGCCGCCATCTCTTGTGCCGTAGTAGCATCTTTCTTCTTTATCTGGAAGCTTAGGTCTGTTCCATTAGCATTATGGAAACCTTTTGCGGATAGGAAGACATTCGTTTTAATATGGAAATTAGATTTAAACCAGGTTTTTTCATATTTGCAGTTGGCAATCTCGTTAAACTTAAATTCTATTCTGCGCGGCTTGGTCTTTACTATCCCTAACACAGTGTCGCGAATTTCATATTCAACGATAAATGCGCTCTCGCGGAGAGTCATCATTCCCACCATAATAGCTAAGCCCCCAATTTTTTCGAGTGGCTCGTCGCAGGAGAAACCTAAGTAAATATCTTCTATCATAAGAATTAGTTGACGTATTTATTATTGCTATATTGTTGCTTGAATCTATCCGATGTAAAAGCTAAATCTTGTGCTCTTCGGCAGAATATCCGATATCTTGTATTTTTGTCTTAAGCATAGAAATATCCGCTGCGCCCATATATTCAGCTATTCCAGTTTTATGGTCAACGCTGATATTGCTTAATCCTGGGATAGCCTCCAAAGTCTTTTGGACGTTGGCGCTGCAATGGGAACAATTCATTCCCGTGATTTTTAAATATTTTTTATCATCCATTGTTTTTTCCTTTATGAAATATTTTTTTAAATAAACTCTATATAATGATAAGATTATCAGCGCGGCGAATATTATTCCGCTAATAATCTCTAAATTTGTGGATTGCATTGGGGAGCAATGAACGCATTCTGAAAGCTGTAATCGAATATCTATCGAAAATGTTGCGACTAAATAATCCAATAAATACGCAAAGGCTATTGATAATATTGCCAATAAAAAGAAGTATAAGGCAACTGTTTGCTTGCCCAAAGTCTTAATTAAAATTGCGAGCGTTGCGGCATTTGTGGCTGGTCCTGTGAATAGGAACACAAAGGCAACCCCTGGGGAAAATCCCTTTAATATTAAGCTAACTGCGATTGGAATAGAGGCGGTAGCGCAAATATACATGGGGATACCGATTGCCATCATTATAAGCATGCCGAGTATGCCTGAATTATATCCAGAATCTGCAAAGTAATCTTCGGGAACAAAATACGTGATTAATGCGGCGATTATCAAGCCGAGCAAGAATTGCGGGACAATGTCGTCAAGGAAATCAAAGAAAGCGTATTTGAAGCCTTTGAAGTATTTATTGCTCGAATATTTATGAGTGCTTGATGGAGCAGATGTGCAACAAGAAGATTCAGTAGAATCACAGCAAGAATCTTCACCAGAATCACAGCAAGAAGCGACATCCTGCTTAATTATCACTTCATCTTTGCTTGGGAATTTATGAATAATTGAACCGCCGATGATACCCGTTAGGAGGGCTGAAATCGGGCGAAAAACTGCCATAAATGGACCCATCATTCCGTAAGTTGCGATGATGGAATCTACACCGGTTTGGGGCGTGGCTATCAAGAAAGAAATGACAGATCCGCGCGAAGCGCCATTCTTCGCCATATAAACGACAGTTGGCACTACTCCGCAGGAGCAAAGCGGGAGCGGCACGCCAAGCAAAGCCGCCTTTATCACAGACCAAATATTGTCTTTGCCCATATATTTGACAATGCGCTCTTTAGTAAAATAGATATTTAGTAAAGCGACGAAGAGAAGTCCAAATAATAAATAAAAGGACATATCTACAAAAAGATTTACAAATATCCCAAGAAATTCATATATTGCATTCATTTATTTTTCTGATTAATAGTGTATGGTCAAAAATAGAAGTAAATCCTATAATATTATTTTTTACCGATGTAAAATATTGACATTTTACGCATACTTTTTGATAATTTCCTTGTCGAGTATCGAGCTGTTTTCTCAAGATACTCTGCCAGAAAGTAAGTTAGAAAATGATAAAGAAATAATCCATGATACGACTGCTCCAAGCAGTTTTGAAATAATATTAAGCGACCTAAAAGGAGCGGGAAGCGACTTCCGCCAGGTATTTGAATATTTAATAACGCCAAGCTATAAGCATATTGCTTATCCTTTGGCAGTGGCAGACTTCACTTATGTGGCGTCCAGTTTAGATGAACAGTTTCGCGTTTGCCCGTGCCAGCAACAAGATATTTGGTGGTTACGGCAGGCAGGCGAGGCGCGCACAGCCATTATTCTCCCTTCAGCCATATATTTGTCTGGTTTGATTTTCCGTGATGAGGATATTCGCATCACAGGGCGACTATTATTTGAATCTATGCTGCTATCTGGAGTGGTAAATTCAGGATTAAAGTTTGTGTTTGGTCGCGCCCGACCATCGATGAATTTGGGTCATCAGGAGTTTTATTTCTTCCAAATGAAAGATGATTTCCAGTCTATGCCGTCGGGGCATACTTGCGCAGCATTTACCACCGCGACACTACTTGCTGGACGGATTGATAATTCTTGGGTGGATGCTGGCTTGTATTTAATTGCAGCAGGGACGGCGTTCCAAAGGATAATGCAGGATAGGCATTGGTTCTCCGATGTGGTGCTTGGCGGGATGATAGGCTTCTATTCTTCTCGCATGATTCTATCCTCTTATGCCGATAATCAAGCAAATCGAGATAAGGATATGCGAGCCAACAGAGGAGAGAATCTAAATTGGGCAATCACCCCGTATTATGATTTTCGCGGAGCTGGTCTGAACCTAAGGATGAGTTGGTAGGAATTTTATTTCTTCCATTCCCCTCGTTGAGGGGTGGCAGGCGACAGCCTGACGGGGTGGAGTATTCAATAATTCATAATGCATAATTATGAAGAGAAGAGAATGAAAATCAACCCCGTCCTTCAGGGCGGGGGAAAAGACGCAGAGCACCCACAGCTGAAGCAGTGGGTTGAAAAGAGACAAAAAAAATCAACCCCACCAAAAAGGATGAGGTTGATTTCTTCTTAATTATGCATTATGCATTATGAATTGTAAATCATCTTGCTATTATGGTGTAGGCACAAGCGTTATGCTTTTGAAGGTGTAGCCACCGAAAGTACCAGATGCGCCAGCTGTTACGGGTGTAGTGCCATTGAGGGGCCAAACCTGCCCACTCTGCAAAGTGAGGGTTATATTGCGCGTGTTTGTCCAGCCATCAAATACACTTGCTCCCCAAGAAGTAATAAGCGAGCCAAAGGAGACGGAAGCTAAGGCAGGGCAATGCACGAATACCCAACCTCCAATGATCTTTGCCTTGGGCAGAGAGACGGAAGACAAGACAGAGCAAGATTGGAACGCCACATTTCCAATGCTTTCTATCTTGGGCAGAGAGACGGAAGACAAGACAGAGCAGCCATCGATCGCATGAGCTCCAATGCCCGTAGCGTTAGGCAGAGAGACGGAAGTCAAGCCAGAGCAACCTTCGAACGCCCGATCTCCTATGCCTATTGCGTTAGGTAGCTCAAGCTGCCTGCGTGCAGAGGCATTATTACTATAAACAGCATTCAGAGCTGTTTTGATGTCGTTATCTGTTGGTATTTCTCCACCGTCAGTAATTATCCAGATGAGTTTTGCTCTATTGGTTTCATATCCAACAGTAGATTCATCTAAACCAGATGCGAGACCATAATATGCTTCTGTAATTGTGATGGAGGCGAGCGTTGTTTTACCATTTCCAACATCTGCTATTAGCATAAGCTCCGCATTAGCATTGGAAGTTCCCGTCTTGCGAGTAAATTGAACTGTGCCTTTGCCTGTTGTATTGTCGTAGGCAGTTATGCGAACAGTATATCCATCGCAAGGAATTGGCTTAACGATGGTCTCAGGCGTGAAGCCTGCTACAGCAAATGTGACTTCTACGCTTGCTCCTTCCTCAGGGATAGCAACTGCATTCCCATCATTAAAAGTGATTTTGAAATTACTCTTCGCTGGTCCGGAGATAGCTTCCGTAACAACTGTGTTGTTGATTAAGTTGCCTATCGCAAGCACACCGATTTGCTTGTATTCAGTGGTTGCTGTTTTTGTTTCAATGCGGAGGGCGTAGTTGTTGTAGCCATTCACGAAATCACCCGTAAAGCTTGCGTTTTTCCATGCTTCTGGCTCAAAAACAACTGAGAACATACCATAAGCATTGGTCTTAACGTTAGTAACTGTGTGCTGGTAAGCAGCAGGAGAGCCTAAAGCTACACCAGTATAACGATTAACGAGGGTTAGCTTCACATCGATAGTTTTATTAGCATTTGGCTTGTTGTCAGCTGCTCTATCCGTAAAGCTTAGGGTAAATGGCTCGAAAGCCGACAGGTTTGTGGCTATCAGCGCCACGATAATGAGGATAATCTTTTGGAATTTCTTCTAATGACTCCATTTGTTAATAATCTGTTTTTATTTCTAATTGTTAGAATTACAAAAATAAATAATTTTTCTGTAATAATTGCAAAAAAATAAATAGTTTACTATCAAATTTCCAACGAAAATTCCTTTTCATAAAATATTATTTTAATATCTCCTCTAAAAATGTTAAATTGCTGTTTATTTTTTTCAAAGTAATTTTTTAATTTAATTTTTTTTGATTAAGATAACAATTTTTAATAATTTTTTATAAATAAATGGAGGATTAATGTTCAAAGGACATCCTAAGGGTCTAATCGCAGCAGCACTTGCTAACATGGGCGAGCGGTTTGGGTTCTATACTATGATGGCGATATTAAGTTTATTCTTGATGTCGAAATTTGGTTTAGATGAAACTGGTGCTGGCTGGATTTACTCTACATTCTATTTCTCGATTTATGCTATGGCATTCATCGGTGGAATTATCGCGGATAAAACCCGCAATTTTAAGGGAACTATTCTCGTTGGTCTAATCTTTATGTCCGTAGGATACTTGATTTTATCAGTGCCTACTACGGTAACATTAGATAACAAAATAGGTCTTATCGTATTGGTCTGCGTCGCATTATTTACCATTTCCTTTGGTAATGGTTTATTTAAAGGTAACTTGCAGGCTTTGGTGGGACAAATGTATGACAACAAAGAGTATTCCTCTAATAGAGATGCTGGCTTCTCTTTATTCTATATGTTCATCAATATTGGTGCGTTCTTCGCTCCTTTTATTGCACCGGGCATAAGAAATTGGTGGCTTGCTCAGCATAACTTTACTTACGAGCCGAACTTACCAGCGCTTTGCCATGAGTTTATTGGCTCTGGCGCATCTATGTCTGCACAAGCTATGACAAAGTTCCAAGAATTAGCAACTACAGTATCCAATGGTGTAGCACCAGCAGATCTTTCTGTATTTGCAAATTCTTATCTTGATGTATTCAATACAGGTTTCCATTATTCTTTTGCGATTGCTATTCTTGCGATGATGATTTCTCTTACAGTTTTTATCATTAACAAGAAAAAATTCCCAGATCCAGGCTCAAAAGAGAAATCAGCTGCAGATGCTAAGATCCAAGAAATGAGTGCTCAAGAGACTAAACAAAGAATTTTCGCATTACTTGCTGTATTCGCAGTTGTGATTTTCTTCTGGTTCTCTTTCCACCAAAATGGATTAACCCTCACTTTCTTTGCTAAAGATTATACTTTATTGCAGATAGGAAGCTTCCACCTGAATGTGGAGATGTTCCAAGCAGCGAATCCTTTATTCATCGTATTTTTGACTCCAGTAGTATTGGCTTTCTTTGGCTGGCTTAGATCAAAAGGCAAAGAACCATCTACTCCTAAGAAAATTGCTATTGGTATGGCTATCGCCGCTACTGCTTATGTAGTAATGGTGCTTGGCTCTTTGGGCGTTCCGCCAAAAGCAGAAGTATTAGCTATGGGTGGCTTAGCAGATGCTCAAAAAGTTACTCCATTCTTATTAATTGGCACTTACTTGATTCTAACGGTAGCTGAGTTATTTATCAGTCCGTTAGGAATTTCATTCGTATCAAAAGTAGCACCTCCAAAATACCAAGGTATTATGCAAGGTTTATGGCTATTGGCTACAGGCTTGGGCAATCAATTATTAATTATTGGTGCCGTGCTTTACAAGAGTATTCCAATTTGGGCTACTTGGGCAGTATTCGTAGGCGCATGTTTGATCTCTATGATCGTCATGCTTTCTATGCTTAAATGGCTCGAGAAAGTCTCTGCGACTAATTAATCAAAGTATTTTTATATAAATACATAGCAAAACAAGAAGCTGTTCTCTCCAAATCGCGAGGGGACAGCTTCACTTTTATTATGCGTGTCGCTTTTCATACAGTTTTTTTTTGTTTATTATATAGTAAATGCTTAATTTTGTAAATAATTAATTACAACATTATTAACAAATCAAAGAAATAAATATGCTAAAAGCAATTAATCACATTGGTATTGCCGTTAAAGATTTAGATGCAAGCATCGAAGTCTTTAAAAAAGTTATTAATTTTACTGAAATTCACAGAGAAACTGTGATAGATAGAAAAGTACACGTAGCTTCTTTCAAAGTAGGCGACGTGCTTATCGAGCTAACTGCTCCAACAGATGAAACTTCTCCAATCGCTAAACATTTAGAGAAAAATGGCGAAGGAATCCAACACATAGCTTTCGAGACAGACGATATCCACGCAGAACTCGAAAGACTAAAAGGCGCTGGCGTGCAGCTAATTAACGAAACACCTGTCCCAGGTGCTCACGACATGCAAATCGCATTTATGCACCCTAAATCTACAAATAGAGTGCTAATGGAAGTATGCCAACCAAACGCTGATCACTAAAATCGATTACCTACATTAATGATTTTAATAATAGACGCACCCGAACGGTGCGTCTTTTTGTTATAATACAAAGTAAAAACATGATGATAATCTGAAATTTATTCCTTATTTTTGAATATCGAAACATTGATTCGGAAAATTACGAATTGAATTTTCGTATTTTCAATTCAACAAACATAGCAGATTATTTAGTAAAATACACAATATACTTTAGAGAAATAAATGAAGTTATTCCGTAGTAAAAAAGACAAGAAAAAAGCAGAAGCCAAAAAAACCGACCCTAAATACCAAGTAGAATTGGGCGAATTAATGAGGCTCTCTGCAGACCAACCAGCTTTAAGATCAATATTTTACGAAAGATTGTGGGCTGAAAAACTCATCCTTATTCCCCTGAATCAAGATATCCCAGTGGGAACTTTAGATTCAAACAAGCATAGCCAATTAGAAATCTTGAAGCTATCAGATGGCAGAACTCCTGTGTTCACTTCAGAGCAAAGAATCTACGAAGGCAACCATATTAATAGCAATGTTATTTACATAGAGATTAAAGGTAAAGATCTTTTCCCAAAAAACACAGATATTCAATATGTGCTAAATCCATTCTCTCAATTTGGGAAAAATATCACTCACGAAGAGATAGAAAAAATAGAAAAAGGCGAACATTTATACGACCTAAGCAGAAGCAGCGAGATTAGCCCCGAAAATGAAATCGAGATAATCATTCCAGAAAAATACCCTGCCAAGCTGATGGACGATCTGATAATTCTATTCAGAGAGATGCCAGATGTAGATAGAGCATATATCGTTCTATTAAAACATAAGAACAGCCATCGCTCGCCCAACTATACCATTGCTCTCCGCACAGATGATAAATTCGACGAAATCTCTACAGAGATTGGAATTATCGCTGAGAAACATTTGGCTAAAGACCAGATAATTGAGGTAATGAACCTGACGACTGAATCTCATTTCTGGAATTTCTTCCGCCACCGCAAACCATTTTATAGAAGAGATATGTAAAATATCCACGAAAATAATTTTGCATTTTCCATCAAAGCGACAATATATGGCATATTGTCGCTTTAATTTTGTAATACTTAATTTTACAAATAACAGGAAATATAAATTATGTGGTATATTTTATTATCAATAATATCAGTAATAGCGATATTTATAGAACAATCAAACAAAGAAAAAAAACTCTATATAATATTATCGGCATTATTCCCCACTATCGGATATAGTCTTTGGAGAGTATATAATACAGACGAATCCGACAACAATACCCCGCTCGTAAGTAACTTGTGCTATTGGTTCGCCATTATGCACACTGCCCAAGCATTGCTGTGGTTTCTCGCAGAGTATTATTCTACTGGATTTACCAGCAACAAACCCGCAATTATAATCATTTCTTGGATTGCTATTCTCGCTGTTGCATTTTTATTATCAATTATATACAGGGTAGAGGGAGACTACTCTATTCAGCAAAAGAATTAGCAATTTTTACTTATCGAAGCAATAGAGAATAACTGCATCCATTGGGGAAGATGGATGCAGTTTTAATATTTATATCAATTTTAAATATATATTTTGAAATTATGGAAAAAAGTGTTATTTTTGTATTCTTTTAAGACAAATGGTGACGTAGCCAAGTGGCTAGGCAACGGTCTGCAAAACCGTCTACACCGGTTCGATTCCGGTCGTCACCTCAACTTTTTATAAACACACTTAATCTTATACTTTATTTATGGCAGGATCAACCTCAGATTTAAGACCAGGAGCAGTTATTATTTTCAATGGCGAAATGAACGTAGTTATTGAGTCAGAACACCGCACTCCCGGCAACTTGAGAGCTTTCTATCAAGTCAAGATGAGAAATATGAAGACCGGAAGATTATACGAAAATCGCTTCCGTTCTGGAGAATCCATTGAATTTGTCCGCGTTGAGCGCAGAGATTTCCAATTCTTATACAGAGATGGAAATGCTTTACATTTCATGGAGCCAAACACTTACGAGCAAATACCAGTAGATGCTGAAATTTTAGGTAGTTCATTAAACTTCCTAAAAGAAAATCAAGTGGTTCAATTAGCTTTCGTAGATGGTTCAGTTATTTCTGCAGAAATGCCGCCAAACGTTATCCTACAAGTTACTCACACAGAGCCAGGACTAAAAGGCGACACAGCTACTAACGTGCTAAAGCCAGCAACCCTCGAAACTGATGTGCAGGTAGGAGTTCCTTTGTTTATCAATGAAGGCGACTTCATTAAAGTTGATACTCGCACAGGTAACTACGTCGAAAGAGTAAAAGAATAAAATAAAAATCACGCAATTACGATAATATAATCATCTCTATAATTTCTTTAGAGATGATTTTTTTTATATTACAAATAGAATTAATACCCAAGAAAATACAATGTCTAAAATATATACAAAAACTGGGGACAAAGGCAAGACCTCCCTCTTCAATGGCGAACGCGTTAGCAAAAATTCCCTGCGCGTAAATTGCTACGGCACTTTAGATGAATTAAATTCCATCATCGGGATTGCTATCTGCTATATCCCCGATGATACGGATCTAAAATCAGATTTAACGAATTTGAGCAAAACATTATTTACTTTCGCTACTGATTTAGCATCGCCATTTAATCCGCCACCGAAATTCGAGATACATCGCATAAATGCCGATGATATAGCAGCAATAGAAAAAATGATTGACGAATACACAGGAAAGCTACCAAAGATGCAATCGTTCATCCTCCCTGGCGGAAGCAAAGGTGCTGCCTTCCTCCACCAAGCTCGCACTGTTTCTCGCAGAGCAGAAAGGCTTATGGTAGAGCTGTCCGAAACAGAAGATTTGGGCGAATTCGTTCCTGTTTATATCAATAGAATATCAGATTACCTATTTACAGCCGCAAGATATTGCAATTTTCTATTAAACATTGAAGACGTAGCCGTCAAATAATGGAACCAGATCTAAATATACTTAATTACGACAACTTAATCAATTTAAGCACAATGCTATATAATTCTAATGATGAGAATTATATATACAATACTATTTTGCTTAGCTTGATGGGAAAGTTTGGTAGTGCGCGCGGTGCTATTTATCAGCAAGCAGCCCCAGATTCTAACGATTACCAATTATTAGCAATAAAGGGCAAAGCTCCAGCAAACTACCTTGATTCCCTTAATTTAGATATGATTCTTTCCATCGCCAGTGGCAAAGGTCAGTTCTACCAATTTGATTTCGATTTCCAGATTGAAGATAAGCAAAAGATATTGCTTCTTCTTTCATCTAAAATTAGTGGCGAAACACTGAATGAAGACGAAATGAAGTATGCGCAATTAGTCATTAAAATTGCGATTGCAGCAATTAAAAATGCGCGAAATTTTAATCAACTAAAAGAGACAGAACTACAGCTAAACAAACAAAATCAACTGTTAAGCTCCTTAATTGATATTAATAAAGATTACTCCAGCGTTACTTCTCAACAAGAGATAGTCAAATACTTCTCTTATCGCTTGATGGGTCAATTAATGATTTCAAAGTTTGCTTTATGGTCTCTTGATGAAGATGGTAATTTTATTGAGTTAGTCAACCGCTTTAAATATAATTTTTCCAATGATACTTTAAGCGAACTTTTTGCTTTCAATTCCTCAACGCCACTTCTTTCCATCGAAGCGCCAATCTGGCATGCCGATGACTTAGTCCATTATGTTCCAATGTATCATAATAGTGATAAGAAGGGTATTTTATTTCTCGGGAAGAAAATGAATAATGAGGCATTTACAGATGATAATATTAATTATGTGGAAGCTCTTGCCTCGGCTACAATCGCAGCGCTTGAGAATCAAAGGTTATTCTTAGAAGTTATTGATAAGAAAAATATGGAGCGAGAATTAGATTTGGCTCTTGAAATTCAACAAAAACTTCTTCCGAAGGAAATTCCATATATTCCGGGATATTCTATTTCGGGGATGAGCGTTCCATCGCAACAGGTCGGCGGTGATTATTATGATATAATACAAATATCAGAGGAAAAATACCTCATCACGATTGCCGATGTCAGCGGAAAAGGAATGCCCGCGGCACTTCTAATGGCAAATGTGCAAGCAGCTTTTCGTTCGCTCGCTCCTGTCAGCAATAATCTTTCGGATTTACTTAATCGCGTGAATAAGATTGTATATCAAAATACTTCACCCGATAAATTCGTTACTATGTTCGTTGCCCTTCTTAATACTCGCACTCATACCATTGATTACATTAACGCTGGGCATAATCCTCCACTTTATATATATGCAGATTCTGATATTTTAGAGCTTTCTGCTGGTGGATTAATTCTGGGGCTATTTGATGATTATATCCATTACGAGACTGATTCTATACCCGTCCGAATAACTGATACCATTTGCTTATATACTGATGGTATTGTAGAAGCACATAATACTTCTGGACAAGAATACGGTGGCGATAGACTTGCCAATATAATTTTACATCATCAAAACACCTCTTCGGATTTATTATTAGAAAAGATTATTCAAGATGTTTCCGCATTTTCAAACTCCAATCAATTATACGACGACCAAACTTTAGTATTGATAAAAAGAGTTTGATTTTCCGATTAAATTAGTTCTTGTCACCAATTCATTCCTTATTAATATATATTCATATCATATATATTAATAATCATATAGGTGCTTTATGAAACAAACAATTTACGCATTATTGTTCTCATCCTTTATCTTTCTTACTGCTTTCAATAAGAATGGGCAGAACGTTGTGAATCCCACGCCTACGCCCCCAGAGCAGACCCAACAGTTGAAAGATCTCGTCAACTCAAGCAATTCTTTTGCTATCGATATTTTCAAGCTAATTGAGTCGGAGGCAAAGATTAACGAAAACGTCTTCATCTCTCCGTTTAGTATCAATCACGCCCTTTATATGGCTCTAATTGGTGCTAATGGCGAGACGAGAGATGAAATATTAAAAACACTCAAGCTCACAGAAGCTCAAGCCGCAAATCTCAATCAAAACGCAAAATTATTATTTGATATACTAACAAATAATAATAAGTCCCAAAATCTTTTCTTAGCTAATTCTTTTTGGATAAATAAGGATTACATAATTAAAGAAAATTATCAGAATTTATTAAAAAATTATTTCTATTCTGAAGGATTTACTCGCAACTTCTCTGATCCAAATACTTTAAGAGAAATCAACAATTGGATAGCCGCCCATACAGGAGACATGATTAAAGATATGTTAGACAAAATCCCAGGAGGTGCTGTTCTTTATCTTATTAATGCTATCTATTTTAAAGATAATTGGCAGATTCAATTTGATAAAAGTAAAACAAGAGATGTCAGTTTTTACAACAAAGATAGGTCTACAGCTAATGTTAGAATGATGCTACTTCAAGACAGCACTTTAAGACGTTACTCAGACGAAAATTTCAAGGCTATTGAATTGCCATATAGCAAAAGCAATACGAATATGATAATCATTCAACCTTATTCTAACTCAAGCTCCAACGATTATATGAGTCTTCTAACTTTAAATAAGGTTAATCACATTTTAGCAAATTTAAAAGCAAAATCAACTCTTTTATCTTTACCAAAATTTAATCTAAAAACTAAATATCTCTTAAACGATATTCTCTCAAAACTAGGAATCAAAAAAGCATTTAAAAACGCAGAGTTCTGGAATATATCGGATATTGGTATTTTTATTAGTAGAGTATTGCATGATGCAGCAATAGAAGTTGACGAAGCTGGCACTCGTGCCTCTGCGTCTACGATAATTGAGTTTCGTGAGAAGTCGTCTAACGACGAAGAGTTTTCTGTCTATCAACCATTTATATTTTTCATAACCGACAAAACTACTAATGCTATTCTTTTTGCTGGTAAAGTAAATGATCTTACAGTAAAATAACATATACATTAATTATCGATAAAAATAAGGCGATAAAAAAAGGCTGCTCATTTGGGCAGCCTTTTAATTTTCTATAGCGAAATACTATTACGCTTTTTCTTCTTCAGCAGGAGCATCGTTAGCAGCTTCTGCATCATTGATTACTTCAGTAGCTTCGTTAATAGCTACTACATCTTCGATGATTGGAGCAGTCTCATTTACCACTTCTTCCACTGGAGCAGGAGTTGGCTCAACTGGAGCTTCCACTACTGGAGCAGTTGGCGCTTTTGCTACCGCTGGTTTAGCAGCTTTTTTCTTAGCGACTGGTTTTCTTTTCTTAGAAGAGATAGCACCATCTTGAGGAGCACCGAAGTCAACTAATTGGATCATAGCTTCTCTTGAAGCATCGCCACGACGGAATCCCAATTTAATTATTCTAGTGTATCCGCCATTTCTCTCTGCAGTAGCAGGAGCGATAGTATCAAACAGCTCTTGTAGAACGGCTTTATTTTTAATAAATCTTCCTACGATTCTTCTGCTATGAATATCAATCTTTTGCCCTTCTGGCAAAGTACCTGTTTTTTCTCTTTGGAGAGCTACTCTCGCTTTAGTAATCAGCTTTTCAGCGTATGGACGAAGTTCTTTAGCCTTAGCTTCAGTTGTTACGATGCTTTTGTGCTCGAACAGCGAAGTAGCTAAGTTCTTCATCAGCGCTTTTTTATGGCTGCTTGTGCGAGTTAGGTTTCTTCCTTTTACTAAATGTCTCATTTATATCACTCAGTTATTATTATTTAATTACATAATTATTATTTTTAATCATCAAGGAATGATTAAAAAGCTTCATTTAATTCAAGATGTTTATGAAGGTCATCTCGAAGGATTTTATCTACATTCATTCCGAATTCTAATCCATATAGCTTCACAACGTCCGTAAGTTCAGTTAGCGATTTTTTGCCAAAGTTTCTGAATTTTAATAGTTCAGATTCTTGCAAATGCACTAATTCGGATAAATTCTTTATTCCAGCTGCGCGGAGGCAGTTATGCGCACGAACGCTTAGTTCAAGTTCTTCCACAGGAGTAAGCAATATTTTCTTCATTCTATTTCTTTCCTGTTCTTTCAACTCATCTTCTGGGTTTACTGCATGCACTTTTTCCTCAATTATTTCATCTGCACCCATAAATAATTTAATATGGTCAAATAATATTTTAGCTGAGTAATTTATAGCTTCGAATGGGCTTGTAGTGCCATCTGTAGTAACGTCTAAGATTAGTTTTTCGTAGTCAGTTTTATGACCAACTCTATATGGCTCTATTTCGTAAATTGCATTTACGATAGGAGTGTACACAGCATCGATTGGTAGCATACCTAAAGGGAAATCAGTCATTACTTGTTCTTCGCTTTGTACGTATCCTTTTCCGCGAGCTAATCTAATTTCTACTTCGAAATTAGCATCTTTCGCTAAATTAGCAATAAGGTGCTCTGGATTCATTATCTCGATTGCTTCTGGAGCAGCATCAGCTAAAGACTGAGCTGTCCAGACTCCCGGTCCTTTGACTTGGAATGTTAACTTATTTACTTTTTTATCGTTATGCTTGATTCTTATCTCTTTTAGATTCAATATAATTTCAGAAACGTCTTCTAAAACGCCTGGAATAGTTTGGAATTCGTGTAGGACTTCAGAAATCTTAATGCCAATAATGGCAGTCCCCTGAATGGACGATAAAAGAACTCTACGAAACGAATTACCGAGGGTAACGCCATATCCTTTTTCTAAAGGCTGTAGAGTAAATCTACCGAAATTCAAGTCTTGATTTTCTTCGACTTGCACCTTGTCGGGCATCTGTAACTGATTATTATTCATATTACTTTTCAATTAATTTTACTAAATTCCACAATTATTTTTATATCGAAATATATTCGATATTTCTCGATTTATACTCTACGGCGTTTCGGAGGTCTGCAACCATTGTGCGGAATAGGAGTTTTATCTATTACGCTATGAATCTCCAAGCCGGCTTGGGTCAATGCTCTGATAGCAGCTTCGCGTCCGGATCCAGGTCCTTTTACGCTTACGTCTACTCTCCTTAAGCCCATGTCATAAGCTTCTTTAGCAGATTTTTCTGCTGAAACTTGAGCAGCATAAGGGGTATTTTTCTTGGATCCACGGAATCCGTTTTTCCCTGCGGTGCTCCAACATAATACATTACCGTAAGTATCGGTAATTGTTACCATTACGTTGTTGAAGGTAGCTCTAATAAATGCTCTACCGTTTGCATCGGAAACTATTTTTCTCTTTTGTTTTTTCTTACCTGCAGCCATTTATCTTTTATTTTTCTAATTTAACAATTTTCTATTAATTATTTTGCTAAGGTTTAATCTTTGTGTTTATTATTACTTCTTATGCAGCTTCGGCATAAGCAAAGTTAATAATATTCAGATTACTTCTTAGCTGCTTTTTTCTTTCCTGCAACTGTTTTTCTCTTGCCTTTTCTTGTGCGAGAGTTAGTTCTGGTTCTCTGCCCACGGACAGGGAGACCTCTTCTGTGTCTTAATCCGCGATAGCATCCGATGTCCATTAATCTCTTAATGTTCAATTGGATTTCGCTTCGCAAGTTACCTTCGGTTTTGTAGTCTGCTAATATTGTGCGGATCTGTGCGATTTCTTCGTCAGACCATTCAACTACTTTTTTTTCTGGGTTGATACCTGCTTTTTCTAATATTTCGTAAGCAGAGTGTCTGCCGATTCCGAAAATATAGGTTAAGCCTACGTATCCTTTTTTATTATTTGGTAAATCTATACCTGCTATACGTGCCACTTTTTACTACCCTTTCTTAACCTTGTTTTTGCTTAAAGCGTGGATTCTTTTTGTTAATTATGTAGATTCTGCCCTTTCTTTTAACGATAATATCGTCCGGGTTTCTCTTTTTTACAGATGCTGTAACCTTCATTAGTATTACTCTTTATATTTTTATTAATATTATTTCTATTTAAATATTATTATTTATATCTATATATTATTCTGCCTTTGGTCAAATCGTATGGAGATAGCTCTACTTTTACTTTGTCCCCTTGTAGAATTTTAATAAAATTCATTCTCATTTTGCCAGAAATATGCGCCAATACTTTATGCCCATTTTCAAATCTGACAATAAACTGAGTGTTGGGGAGAGTTTCCTCAATAACACCGTCGACTTGTATTAATTCTTGTTTACCCATTTCTTAATTTCTAAGTGTTAATATGTTTGCTTTTCCATTATCAATTAGGACGGTATGCTCGAAGTGGGCAGCTGGTTTTCCATCTGCCGTTACGAATGTCCATCCATCGCTCAAAGTGCGTGTTTTTTTGTCGCCTGCGTGAACCATTGGCTCAATTGCCAGCGCCATTCCTTTCCTTAACGTTACGTTAGGATATGTATTTCTATATAGTAGCGGTGGCACGAAGTTTGGCACTGATGGTTCTTGGTGTAGGTGTCTTCCTATTCCGTGCCCTACGAGTTCTCTCGTCAGGCTGAAACCATTATTTTCGCAATGCGTTTGGATTGCTCTTGAAATTTCATAGAGCTTATTTCCGTCGATAGCTTGCTCGATTCCCTTAAAGAGGGCTTCTTCCGTTACTTTCATTAGCTTTTGCTTTTCTTCGTCGATTTTTCCGACGGCGTATGTAACGGCGCTATCGCCGAAAAATCCTTCGTATTCTGCTCCGCAATCTACAGAGACTATGTCGCCTTCGACCAATTTTCTGTCGCTTGGTATCCCATGGACTATTTGCTCATTTATTGAAATGCACAAGGTATTTGGGAATTCGTTTCCTTTGGATCCGTATCCCTTGAATGCTGGTTTGGCATTTTTGCTTCTGATATAATCTTCGGCAATTTTGTCTAACTCTAATGTCGTAACTCCCGGTTCCATATATTTTGCTATTTCACTGAACGTATCGGCTGTAATTCTACAAGCCTTCTCTAATGCAATTACTTCTGCATTAGTATTAATATACGGAACCGGTAGTATGTTAGATTTTTTAGACATTTTAGTAACCGCCTACCCCAGCTCTACCTTTGATTTTTCCACTCTTCATGAACCCATCGTAGTGCCTCATTAATAGATATGACTCTATTTGCTGCAATGTGTCCAGAGCTACACCGATCATGATCAATAGCGATGTGCCACCGAAGAATGATGCGAATGCGCCATTTACGCCTAATAGGTTGATTGCCAATGTTGGCATTACTGCTACTAAAGCTAAGAATATTGAGCCTGGCAGTGTGATCTTAGTCAATATATTTTCAATATATTCAGCAGTTGGAGTTCCTGGTCTAATACCTGGGATAAATCCGCCCTGCTTTTTCATATTGTCTGCGATTTCTCTTGGGTTGAAGATAATTGCAGTGTAGAAATATGTAAATAAGATTACCATCGAGCCGTAAATAAAGGCGTGGAATAAACTTTTTTCGCTAAATAAATGTGCTATATAATTCAATGTAGCATTTTCTGGGAAGAAGCTCGCGATTGTAGAAGGAATAAACAATAATGATTGAGCGAAGATGATTGGCATAACGCCAGCTGTGTTCACTCTTAATGGGATATAGTTAGTAGTTCCGCCCATTATTTTTCTTCCGACTTGTCTTTTCGCGTATTGTACTGGTATTTTCCTTGCGCCTTGTGTCATATATACCACTGCTGCTATAATTGCCACAAGGAATGCAAAGATGATTATTTCGAGAGGCCAAGGTCTCTCTTGCATTACGAATACTTGGTTTAATTCTTGGAATAATGCCCCTGGGAGCCTTGCGATAATACCAATCATAATGATTAGTGAGATACCGTTTCCGATTCCTCTATCAGTTATTTGCTCGCCGAGCCACATCAAGAATATTGTGCCTGCTGTTAGTAATACTACAGTGCTAATTTGGAATAAGAATCCAGGTGATTGCACTAAAGGAATACCATTTACTTCCATATTGAGCAATCTAATGCTCATACCCCAGCCTTGCATAGCTGCAATAATTACAGCTCCTACTCTGGTCCATTGATTTAATTTTCTTCTGCCTTCTTCGCCTTCTTTTTGCATTTTCTGAATTGATGGGACTACTACGCCCGCTAATTGGAAAATGATAGAAGTAGTGATATATGGCATAATACCTAAGGCGCAAACGGCAGCATTGGAGAATGCGCCACCCACGAATAGGTCAAATAATCCAAATAGGTTATTAGCATCGCTTGATTTTGATACCTCAAGCAATGCTACGTTGATGCCAGGCACGGTAATAAATGAACCGAGCCTGACAACTATTAAGATGAGGATTGTAGTTATTATTCTACGTTTTAGTTCCTCAATCTTAAATATGTTTTTTACTGTATCTACTATCTTACTCATTGATTACTACTTTGCCTCCGGCTGATTCAATTTTCTGTTTCGCCGATTCAGAGAAGTTGTGAGCTTCGACTGTTAATGCAGTTTTTAATTCGCCGTTTCCGAGAATTTTCACTGGCATACTTCTGTTATTTATTACTCTTAATCCGAATAATGTATCGAAATCGACTGTGTTGTCTGGTAATAAATTTTGGTCTACCAATTCTTGTAATCTAGCCAAATTTACTACCTGATATTCTACTCGGAATCTATTAGTGAATCCGAATTTAGGCAAACGGCGATGCAATGGCATCTGTCCACCCTCGAAACCTGGCTTCGATTTGTAGTTTCTTCTAGATTGAGCACCTTTATGCCCGCGTGTAGAAGTTCCGCCGTGTCCGGATCCGGGACCTCTACCAATTCTTTTGTTTTTGTGCTTCGAGCCTTCGGCAGGCTGAAGATTTCCAATATGTTTCATTTAGTATTTCTTACTTGTTTTATGTTCGAAAAAAAATACTCAGTTACTTAATCTTTGATTTCTTGCACTTCAATGAGGTGTCGAACTACTTCTATCATCCCCTGAGTTTGCGGATTATTTGGCATAATTGTCTCGTAGTTAGGTCGACCCAATCCCATAGCTTTTATTGTAGCTTTTTGTTTGGCATTGGTTTTAATTATGCTTCTTACTTGTTTTATTTTAAGCTTGCTCATGTTTTATGTCTTTTTATTTATTTGTGGTCCAATGCAATTACTATTTTTAGCAATAATAATTGCGGACTACAAAATTACGAAAAAAATTTAACCTAAAATAACCTTTTCTACAGAAATATTTCTTCTTGCAGCTACGGCTATCGCATCTTCGAGCTGTAATAAGCCATCAATAGCGGCTTTTACTGAGTTGTGGGGGTTGCTCGAGCCTAAGCTCTTTGTCAGTACGTCTTGTAGCCCTACGAGCTCTAATACTGCGCGGACACCGCCTGCTGCGATAACTCCCGTACCAGCTGTAGCTGGTTTAATTAGGACTTTTGCAGCTCCGTATCTTCCGATTACTTCGTGTGGGATTGTGTGCCCTTGTAGGCGAACTGATACGATATTTTTCTTAGCTGCGTCCGTTGCTTTATTCACTGCATCGACTACTTCTCCTGCTTTTCCAGTTCCGAAGCCTACGTGTCCTTTTCCATCTCCTACTACAACCATAGCTGAGAAAGAGAATCTACGTCCGCCCTTTACTACTTTAGCAGTTCTACCGACGAATACTAGTTTATCTTTTAAAGATAATTCTGAAGCTTTAATTTTTGTCACTTTTATTTTCTCCGTCTATTATTAGAATTCTAAGCCTGCTTTGCGGCATCCATCCGCAAGCGCTTTTACTCTGCCGTGAAAAAGATAACCGTTTCTATCAAAAGCAATGTTTTTTATATTCTTGTCAATAGCTCTTTTTGCTATTACTTCGCCGACCAATTGGCTTTTAGCTGTTTTGGTCATATCAGATTTCAACAGGCTTTTCACTTCTTTATCGATTGTAGAGGCTGATACTAATGTATTTCCTTTTACGTCATCAATAATTTGCGCGTAGATATGTATGCCACTTTTAAATATGGTCATGCGTGGGACTTCGCCAGTGCCTGTGACTTTCTTGCGAATTCCGTATTTTCTACGCTGTCTTCTCTGTTTTTTTAATTCTAATATTTTCATTTATAGTTTATATTTTGTTTTTTTAAACTACATAATTAGATGTCAAATGAATTTATCACTTGATTATCTAAATTACCTTATTTTATTATTTAGTGTTTGTCTTTCCTGCTTTGCGGCGTACGTATTCACCTTCGTAGCGTATACCTTTGCCTTTATATGGCTCTGGCTTGCGTTGTTTTCTAATTACAGCGCTAAATTCGCCTACTAAGTGTTTATCAGCTCCGGATACAATTATCGTTGTTGCCTGTGGAGTCTGAAATTCTATTCCATGTGGTGGCACTACTACTATTGGGTGTGAATAGCCAAGTGATAGGTAAAGGTATTTACCTTTCATTTCTGCTTTGTATCCCACGCCCTCGATTTTTAGTGTTTTGCTGAACCCAGTGGATACGCCTTGTACGATATTGTATGCTAAAGTGCGGGTTAATCCGTGGAGAGAACGTGATCTTTTCTCGTTATCAATACGAGAGAATGTGATCACTTTGTCTTCCATTTTGCATTCAATATTCTCAGGAATATTTATGGAAAGCTCTCCCTTTGGGCCTTTTGCCGTTAGGGTTTTGCCTTCTGTTTTCACCTGAACATTATCAGGAATTTGTAATGGTTTTAAGCCAATTCGAGACACAGCTTGTTACTCCTGTTAATTATTATTTACCAAATTGTACATAGCACTTCTCCGCCGACGTTGTATTTGCGAGCTTGTTTGTCGCTCATAACGCCCTTTGAAGTAGATATTATCGAAATTCCCAAGCCGTTTCTTACTCTTGGTAATTGGTCGGCTGATGCGTAAGCGCGTCTGCCTGGCTTGCTTATTCTTTTCATTTCTCTTATTGCGTGCTCGCGTTGATAATATCGTAGAGTTATCCTGATAGTTCCTTGCACGCTGTCGTCTATCTTTTCGAAGTCAGCGATATATCCGTTTTCTTTCAAGATTGATGCTATATCCATCTTTAGTCTTGAAGCTGGGATATCAACTGTCTTATGCTTAGCGGCTCCTGCATTTCTGATGCGAGTCAAAAAGTCCGCTATTTTATCTGTTACTGGCATATTTTTATTATTCAGTTATTTAAAATTTCTAAATTTACCAACTTGCTTTGCGTATTCCGGGTATTTTACCGTCTAATGCTAATTGACGGAATTGATTTCTGCATAGTCCAAATTTCCTATAGACGCCTTTGCCTCTTCCTGTTTGAGTGCATCTAATTCTGATGCGAGTAGGTGCGCTATTTCTTGGTAGTTTTTGCAGCCCTTCGTAATCGCCGAGCTTTTTTAATTCTTCGCGTTTAGCAGCGTATTTTTCTGCTAATGCTTTTCTTTTTTCGTTTCTTGCTTTTATTGCTGTAGTTGACATATTATTTATCTCGTAAATTAATCTTTTTTGCGGAATGGAAAGCCAAATTCTGATAACAGAGCGTGAGTTTCCTCATCGCTTGAATTTTTCACTACGAATGTTACGTCTAATCCTGTAATTCTGTTTACTTTATCAACATCTATTTCAGGGAAGATTATCTGCTCTTTAATTCCGATTGAATAATTGCCTCTGCCGTCGAATGATTTGTCATTGAAGCCTCTAAAGTCTCTGATACGTGGGGCTGTGATGTTAATGAATCTATCTAAGAATTCATACATTCTAGCTCTGCGTAGAGTAACCATACAGCCTATTGGCATTCCTTGGCGTAGCTTAAAGTTTGAAATTGCTTGCTTTGCTCTTCTTACCGCTGGGCGTTGGCCCGCGATTAATTCCATTTCGTTAATGGCAGCGTTTAGCGCTTTCATGTCTTGCGTAGCTTGGCCAATTCCCATATTCAAAACTATTTTTTCGAGCGTAGGCACTTCCATTACCGATTTGTAATTGAATTTCTTCATTAAGCTCGGCACTACTGTTTTGGAATAGAACTCGTGCAGCCTTGGGCTTGGAATTTCCTTGTCCGTTACTTCTTCGAGTCTCTTGCCTTCGGGCTTGATATCTAATTTTTTACTACTAGCGGCTCCTGGAGCGCCGCCCTTGTTTGGTGTCTTTGCCATTTTATCTTATTAATTTCAATTTTATTAATAATTAAATTTCTTTGTTATTTGTTTTAGCTATTCGAGCTACTCTTCTTTTACCATTTTCGATGGTGATTTTAGTGCCTACTCTTGTAGCTTTCTTATCTGAATCAATTAGCATTACGTTTGAGTAGTGGATTGGCATTTCTTTCTCAATTATTCCGCCGTTAGGGTTTTGCTGAGAAGGGCGAGTGTGCCTTTTGCGTATGTTTACGCCTTCTACCAATACTCTCATACTCTTAGCATCTACTAATAAGACTCTTCGTGGGGTAGTTCCCTTGTCGTTTCCAGCTATTACCTGGACCATATCGCCTTTTTTGATTTTTAGTTTCATTGTAGTTCTATCCTTAAATTACTTCCGGAGCTAATGATATGATTTTCATATAATTCTTCTCGCGCAATTCTCTGGCGACGGGACCAAAAATACGTGTGCCTCTTGGCTCGCCGTCATTTTTTAGTATTACTCCAGCGTTATCGTCGAAGCGGATGCTTGAGCCGTCGCGGCGCTGAATTTCTTTAGCTGTGCGAACGATTACTGCTTTGCATACTTCGCCCTTCTTCACGTTACCATTTGGTAGGGCTGATTTCACTGATACGACTACTACATCGCCTATGCGAGCATATCTTTTACCGTGGCCACCAAGCACTCTGATGACGCGCATTTTTTTCGCGCCAGAGTTATCGGCTACGGTTAGATTGGTTTCTTCTTGTACCATAATTTAATTTCCTTTATATTATTTAGCTCGTTCGACAATTTCTACTAAATTCCATCTTTTTCTTTTGCTAAGAGGTCTGTGCTCAGAGATTTTTACTGTATCGCCTATGTTGCAATCGTTATTCTCATCATGAGCCATAAACTTCTTATTTATCTTGTAGTATTTTTTGAACAGTGGGTGTGCCACGTGGCGCACGATTTCCACTGTAATTGTTTTGTCTGCCTTATTGGAAGTTACTTTGCCCTGAACAATTCTTTTTCTACCTGTTTTGGCAGTTGACTTCGCATTTTCGTTTGCTTGTGTCGGCATTTTTTCGCTCATCTCTTAGTTTCCTTTATTTATTGCCGTCTTGCGTTCGTGCAAAATTGTTTTGATTCTTGCAATATCTTTTCTGATGACTTTGATGTAAGAAGTATCATTCAATTGGCTCATTGCCGCTTGGAATCTGTTCTTCGCTAAAGTCTCTTGTGATTCTGCTAATAAGCCTTCAAGTTCTTTGTCTTGGAGGTCGCGTAAATTTACTGCTTTGCGTGCTTTCATTTTCTAAACCAAATCTAAACGTTTAACAAATTTAGTCTTCACTGGCAGTTTATTCGATGCTAAGCGCATAGCTTCTTTTGCTAAATCTTCTGCTACGCCATCTACTTCGAACATAATTCTGCCTGGTTTAATCACTGCTACCCATCCTTCGGGAGCACCTTTTCCGGAACCCATTCTCACTTCGAGAGGTTTTTTAGTATATGGTTTATCCGGGAAGATACGAATCCAAATTTTACCATCGCGCTTTAAGTAACGGTTAATTGCGATACGGGCTGCTTCTATCTGTCTGTTTGTAATCCATGCGTGTTCCATTGTTTTCAATGCATACGATCCGAAGGCAATTGTTGAGCCTTTTTGGGCTTTGCCGCGGTTGCGTCCACGCTGGGTCTTACGATATTTTACTCTCTTTGGTGATAACATTATACTGTCTCTTTAATTTAATTACTGTCTTGCTGTTTACCAATTATTTCGCCTTTGCATATCCATACTTTTACTCCGATTGCGCCATAGATTGTATGGCCAGTCGAGGTAGCGTAGTCGATGTCTGATCTTAGAGAGTGCAGTGGGATTCTGCCTTCCTTGTATTGCTCTGTGCGTGCCATTTCAGCGCCGCCTAAGCGTCCGGAACACATTACTCTTACGCCTACTGCTCCCATTCTCATAGCTGCTGATACTGCTTGCTTTAGCGCGCGGCGGAATGAAATTCTGCCTTCGAGCTGCTGAGCAATATTATCCGCTACTAGACTTGCATCTAATTCGGGCCTCTTAATTTCGGTAATTAATATTTTAACGTCTTTATTCGTTAATTTCTTCAATTCTTCTTCTATTTGGGTAATCTCTTTACCGGATTTTCCGATGATCATACCAGGGCGAGAAGTGTGAATTGTAATTCTCAACTGTTTTGCAGTTCTTTCTACTATTATTCTTGATACGCTGGCTTTTTTAAGTCTGCTGCGAATATAGTTACGGACTTTTATGTCTTCTGCTATTTTATCAGTTAGATTGTCGCTTTCAAACCAATTGGCATCCCAAGATCTAATGATCCCGAGTCTAAGCCCAATCGGATTAGTCTTTTGTCCCAATTTATCTCACTCCAAAATTGTAAGAGCTAATTAATTAATTATTTATTTATTGTCTCTACCACTATGGTTAAGTGATTAGAGCGTTTCTTCATTCTATGCGCGCGTCCCATTGGAGCAGGCAGTATGCGTTTCATTGCTGGACCTGGGTTTACCCAAGCAGCTTTGACTTTTACTTCGTCTGGGTTAACGTTCCGGGCTTCTGGGTTATTGCTTAAGTTAGCAATTGCACTGCGAAGCACCATTTCTGCATCTTTTGCCGCGAGTTTAGTGTTAAATCTTAAGATGCTTAATGCTTCTGCGGCATTTTTGCCTCTGATAAGATCTATTACTAATCTCATTTTGCGGGGAGATGACCTAATGTATTTTTTTAATGCTCTGGCTTCCATTTTTTTTCTATTTAATTACTAAAAAAATTTATTATTTTTTACCTTTTGAGTCTTTTCTGTTGCCAGCGTGACCGCGGTAAACTCTGGTAGGTGCGAATTCGCCGAGCTTATGCCCTACCATATTCTCTGATACATATACGGGGATGAATTTATTCCCGTTATGAACTGCTATTGTGTGCCCTACGAAATCAGGAGTGATTGTAGAAGCTCTTGACCAAGTTTTCACTACTACTTTTTTAGTAGCTTCGTTTAGTGCGTCTACCTTCTTCTGTAGTTTATAGTGAACAAAATAACCTTTTTTTAATGAGCGAGCCATATCAATCCTTTATTATTTACGTTTTCGTGAGCGAATAATATATTTATCATTTAAGTTACGTTTCTTGCGTGTATTTAAACCTTTTGCGTATTTACCCCAAGGAGACTTAGGATGCTTACGACCACCGCCTGATTTAGATGTACCTTCACCACCGCCCATTGGGTGATCGATTGGGTTCATTGCCATACCGCGGGTCTGTGGTCTAATGCCTAACCATCTGGATCTGCCGGCTTTTCCGAGCACAAGGTTCATGTGCGTTGGGTTGCTGACGTGTCCGAGGGTTGCAAAGCAAGTGCTTAAAATCATTCTGATTTCACCGCTTGGCATTTTAACCGTTGAGTATTTTCCGTCTGTGCCGAGTAATTGAGCTGCTGTACCTGCAGAGCGAACTAATTGCCCGCCTTTGCCTGGTTTCATTTCAATATTGTGTATGAACAGTCCGGCTGGAATTTTGTTCAATGGAAGTGCATTTCCATCTTTGTATTCTGCTGTTGGGCTAGCAATAATTGTTTCGCCTACTTTTAGCCCGTTTGGTGCTAAAATATATCTCTTTTCACCGTCTGAATATTCGACTAATGCGATGCGAGCGGTTCTGTTTGGATCATATTCAATGGTCTTTACAGTAGCAGGAATGTCGAGCTTATCATTGCGTCTAAAGTCGATTATTCTATATTGCTGCTTATGTCCGCCGCCACGGTGACGAGAGGTGATTCTACCGGTATTATTTCTGCCGCCCGTTCTTTTCTTGGCTACCAATAATGGCTTATACGGCTTATCAGTCGTAATTTCCTTGAAGTCACTAACAGAGTAGTGTCTTGTGCCGGGGGTCATCGGTTTTAATATTCTTATTCCCATCTTTTTATTTTTATCGTATTATTCTAAAATTATTCATTAGCGGCACCAGAGACAAGGTCAATGCTCTGCCCTTTTTTAAGTGTTACGTACGCCTTTTTCATGTTAGGCTTTCTGCCACGCATTAGCCCGCTGCGAGTGTGGCGCACTTTGATTTTGCCTTTAATTCGTAGAGTGCGAACGCTCTCTACTTCTACTTCAAATAGTGACTCAATGGCTTTTTTTATCTCTATTTTATTAGCGTTTGGAGTAACTTCGAAGGCATAGATGCCATCTGCGTTATTTTTCATCGCTTTTTCTGTAAGTAAAGGCCGCTTAATTATATCCATCATTTTAATTCTATCCGAATTAATTGTTAAATGTATTTACTATTTTTTCGATTGAGCTCTTGAATATCAAGATTTTCTTATGTGATAAAATATCATAAGTGGATATTTTATCTGCCGGATGCAATGATAGGTTGCTAATGTTTCTTGTTGATAATAGCATTTTCTCGTTGTATTCCGGTGTTAGTACTAAGGTCTTCTCAGTATTAATGTTTAGGTTCTTCAGCACTGTATAGAAATCTTTTGTCTTGATTCCGTTCATTGCGAAATCTTCGATTACTAAGATATTGTTTTCTATCAGACGAGTTGAATAAGCCGACTTACGAGCCAATCTGTTTAATTTCTTGTTGATTTTGATTGAGCGTATGCCTACTTTTGGACCGTGGACTGTACCACCGCCTACCCATACTGGGGACCTAGACGAACCAGAGCGTGCTGTGCCTCTACCTTTTTGATTCCAAGGTTTCTTGCCACCACCGCTTACTTCAGCGCGAGTTTTTGTTTTTCTTGTGCCTTGGCGTTGGTGTTGCAGGTATGTAACTACTGATAAGTGCATTGCGTGTTCGTTGGGTTCCACTGCGAATACTTCTTCTGGTAATTCTACTTTACCGCTTACTTGTCCGTCTTTTGTATATAAATCTACTTGCATTTTATATATCGCCTTGTAAATTATAGTCGTTGTTGTATATTATAATTTAATTATTTCAATTAGTGCGTTTGTGCATCCTGGGATACCGCCTCTTACGAGTAGTATGTTCTTGTCTGCTAGCACATCTACGATTTCGACGTTTCTAACGCTTACTTTCTTGCCGCCCATTCTGCCTGCCATTCTCAAACCCTTTAATACTCTTGAAGGGTAAGATGAAGAGCCGATAGATCCGGGGTGTCTCTGACGGTCTGACTGTCCGTGAGTAGACATACCTACGCCGCTAAAGTGGTGTCTCTTTACTACGCCCTGGAATCCTTTTCCTTTGCTAGTGCCAGAGATTTTTACTTTGTCGCCTGCGGAGAACTGATCTACTGTTAAATTGTCGCCAAGGTTAAATTCCTTAGCTAAACCGCGGAACTCGCGAAGAGTCCGGACTGGCTGGACGCCTGCTTTTTGCAAATGTCCAATCTCAGGTTTGTTTAGTGCTTTTTCTGCTACTTCTTCGTAGCCAATTTGCACTGCCTCGTAGCCGTCGTTTTCTTTAGTTTTAACTTGTGTTACTGGGCAAGGACCTGCAAGAATTACTGTGCAAGGTATCTGTTCACCATCTTCAGTATATAGACTTGTCATTCCTAATTTTTTGCCTAATATTGCTGCGTTCATAATCCTTACTCCTTATTTAGACTTTTACTTCCACATCAACGCCAGCCGGGAGTTCTAATCTCGATAGTGCGTCGATTGTTTTTTGTGATGAACTAAATATATCTATCAATCTTTTATGTACGCGAGCCTCAAATTGTTCTCTAGATTTTTTATCAACGTGAGGTGAACGCAAGACAGTGTACACACTGCGTTTTGTCGGTAGCGGAATTGGTCCAGATACTACTGCACCAGTTTGCTTTACTGTGCGAACGATGCGCTCCGATGATTTATCTATAAGATTGTGATCGTATGATTTTAATTTAATTCTTATTTTCTGTGTTGCCACTTTTTATTACTCCGAATTTTTAATCAGAAGGTCAGCCGGACTTTCCGGCTGACCGTATTAGAGTACAATATTATTCTACTATTTTTGTTACCACGCCTGCGCCTACTGTTCTACCGCCTTCGCGAATTGCGAAGCGTAGTCCTTCTTCCATAGCCACTGGAGTGATAAGTTCTACTATTAAGTTATCTACGTTATCGCCAGGCATGATCATTTCGATGCCTTCTGGTAAACTCAATACGCCTGTTACGTCTGTTGTTCTGAAATAGAATTGTGGTCTATATCCATTATAGATTGGAGTATGACGGCCACCTTCTTCTTTTGTTAAGAACAATACTTGTGCATTGAATTTGTGGTGAGGTTTGATTGAACCGACTTTGGCAATTACCATTCCGCGTTCAATTTCTTTTTTGTCGATACCGCGAAGCAATAAACCTACGTTATCGCCTGCTTGACCTTCGTCTAATAGCTTACGGAACATTTCAACGCCTGTACAAGTAGTTTTCTTGTGAAGACCGAAACCTACGATTTCAACTTCTTCGTTTACTTTTACGATACCGCGTTCAATTTTTCCAGTTGCTACAGTTCCGCGACCAGTAATAGAGAATACGTCCTCTACTGGCATTAGGAATGGTTTTTCTGTATCTCTTTGTGGGGTTGGGACGTAAGAGTCAACTGCATCCATTAAGTTTTTGATACATTCGAATCTTGGATCGTCTGGAGTTGTGTTTGGATCTGAACCTGCATCCAATGCTTTAAGAGCTGATCCGTAGATTATTGGAATTTCGTCGCCAGGGAATTCGTAAGAAGATAATAACTCTCTTAATTCCATTTCAACTAACTCTAATAATTCTGGATCTGCAATATCCACTTTGTTAAGGAATACTACAAGTCTTGGAACGCCTACTTGGCGTGCTAAAAGGATGTGCTCTCTAGTTTGAGGC
>CAZGXC010000015.1:0-1798 GCA_964529535.1 uncultured Hyphomicrobiales bacterium
TGACGCACGGGAATGATATACGTAAAGTCTTGCAAAATCTTTGGCATTGCCCAAATTGGGAAAGTATATCCACTGAATACGAATACCGGCGAATTGATCACCAATAGGAATTGCCCAGAGAATACCACATCTTTGAATAGTATAGCAGCTACAAAGCCTATACCCATACTAACGGAGACGTATAGAAGCGTGAGCAAAAACAGATTGAAATATGCCGCATTTGCCGCTATGCCAGCCATTGGGAATATCACTGTGAAAACTACGATTACTGTAATCAAATTAGCAAACCATATCGGTAGCGTTTTGCCAAGCAGAAATGGCAGCAAATTCCCATAACTTGGCAGAAGTCGTCCTTTTGTGCTGGAGCGAAAAATCCAAAGTGTAGAGAAAGAGGCTGATATTTGCAAAATAGATAATATCATTCCGGGAATTAAATACACGCGATAATCTACATAAGGATTGCCAATCAAATGCAATTTGACGGAGATAGGCACTGCCTTATCAAAGGCTTCGTTTGCCGATAATCCCTTTGCTTTCAGTCGGGTGATATTTATCCCCGTTGAAATTGTCGCAAGCGTCTGCCCGATGGCTTTAAAGCCGAGTTTAGAATAGATCAGCATAGCACCATTGACAATTACTTTTACATCGGAGCCTTGCCCTGACTTTATTTGACTTGCGAATCCCTTTGGAATAATGATAGTATAATATCCATCTAAATTCCTGATTTTCTCTTGAGCAATTGCTTCGTTTGCTACGACGTCTACTAATTTCAGACTTCCATTTGCATCTAAATTCCGAGTTACCATTCTCGATAGGCTGGAATTATCATAATCCACTACGATGAATGGTAGATCCTTAATTTCTGGATTGCCCATTATGAACAATATTACAAATGAAGCGATTAATGGCGCAATGGTAGCAGCGATTATCGGCATTGGCTTCTTCCGAAGTCGCCGCAATTCATTCAAGAAAATATAATACGTTCGCTTATATAATTTCATAATTTATTGTCGATCTTAATTATTTCAAATGATCTAAATCGAAGCTAACGGTCATTCCGGGGCGGAGAGATGGAATGTTTTTCTTTACTGGCACTAACTTTACTGTAAAAGACCTCACATCGAATGTAGCGTTATCTCCTGTGGATCTCCAATTAGCGAAATCAGCCATTGCAGAGAAATTCATTATTCTAAATTCCTCAGTTGTTCCCGTCCCGTATATTCGCCCTTTAATTACCATTCCTACCTTTAATTTTTCTAATTCATTTGCAGGCAGATTTAGCTCGCACCAGGCATCATTTGTATCAATTATTGAGATTACAGGATAGCCCGTTGCGACGAGTTCGCCTCTATCCGCATATCTTTTGCTGACTAATCCACCCCAATGGCTACGCAGAATGGTTTCATCAAAATATGCGCGAGCTTCATTTACGGTTTCTTTTGCTCTTGTTACTTGCCCTTTAGCCATCATTTTTTCTTGATTTCTCGCACCTTTTTTCGCCATATTGTATTGCGATAGTGCGGCATCCATAGCGGCTCTGGCTGATTTATATTTTGATTCTATTGCATCATATTCTTGCGCAGATATCAACTTTTCATTATACAAATTCTTCATTCTGTTGAATGTCTTTTCGGCTAATTCAAATTGACTTTTGTCGGCAATGTATTTCTTCTCAGCCATATCAATTTGCTCGTTTCTCATGCCTTCATTCACCATACTATATTGGGCATTCGCTGATTCTAAGGCACCAGCGGCTTGGGCTACTTTTGCCTTAATTTCTTTGTCTGTAATTTTAAAG
>CAZGXC010000015.1:1808-15041 GCA_964529535.1 uncultured Hyphomicrobiales bacterium
TATGGTTTCTGAGTTTAGACCAGTTTCCATAGTTACAATCTATATTAAGATAATTTTGCAGGAATCAGCTGCTAGGCTGTCACCCTAACAGCAAAGATCGCGTATGCTCATTAATCAGCAACAATTTTAAAGACTTCATCGCCTTCGTTGATAACGTCGCCTTCGTCGAAGTTTATCCATTCAATTCTTCCGGGTAGCTTCGAGGCTAAATCATACTCACGCATCTCGATTTGACCTGTTCGGATCATCGTAGTGGTATGATTTGATATTTTCTTTATCAACATAAGTGCTGCTAATAATATTGCAGCAAAAATTACAATTCCTATTCCTGTTTTTGTTGAGTTTTTCATTGTTCTTTTATTTTTTCAATGTTATTTTATTTTTTTCAATGTTATTTTATTAGTATTATTATTTATTTCAAAAATTCATTATAGCTTGTTGATTTGCCCATTGTTAAATATAGATTAGATAGATTCTGGCAATAGTCATTTAAGTAAGATAATCTCTTTAATAGAACACCTTCGAGGGCTAAGTGTGCGTCCAGAGCATCAAATGAAGTCCCAACGCCCTCTTCGAATCTCTTGTTATTTAATCGTAGGTTTTCTTCTGCTTGTATTTTGGTGTTATCTAATTTTTCGTAGCTATCTTTGGCTAATTCCATATTCATATATTGGCTGCGCACCAACAGCTCGATTTTCCGTTCAATATCCCTTGCCATTAATTCCAATGATTCTATTTCAGAGTTAATTGCAGCAGCATCATTTTTGGTTCTTAGACCACTAAATATCTCGTATTTGAGACCAAGACCAACACCCCATTCGGGGTCGAGAACGCTAAGATAATTTTTGAACAAATTATAAAATCCAAAACCATAAACAGTTGGGTAATATTCGGCTTCCTTGGCATTTAATTTCTGCTTTAATGCCAAAATTGAATATCTTAGTTGCACTAAATTGCTGTTGTTATTCTTTGCTTCTTCTATGCAAGTATTTACGGCGATTTTTACATCTCTATATTCTAACTTATCACTTAGTTCCCGAACTGCTGTTTCGTTAGTATCTAATGCAGAAGCCAGAGCCATACGCGCCAAACTTAGCTTGTCCTGCGCTTCTTTGAAGTTTCTCTCCGCTTCGGCAAGGGCTACATCCGCCCGCAACTTATCGTTGTTCGCAATTACTCCCTCTTTGTATACTCTTTCTGTGCGTTGCTGATGTTTTTTTATGCCTTCCATTATATCTTGGCGCACTTTCATATTTTCCTCTGCTAATAGCACTGTATAATATGAGTTCGTAACTTCATTGATTGTTTGGTCGATCTGCGCTTTGAGCTTGCTCTTGCTTACGTCGTAAAGTGCTTCTGCTGCATTCACTCCAGCGATGATTTTCCCACCGGTGAAGATTGGCTGCAT
Organism: uncultured Hyphomicrobiales bacterium; assembly: GCA_964529535.1. GTDB lineage: Bacteria > Bacteroidota > Ignavibacteria > Kapaibacteriales > UBA2268 > CALLXS01. Next base: position 3,217 of record CAZGXC010000015.1, read on the forward strand.
CAGCGTAATTTTACCAGAAGGGAAGTTCTGTTCCTTCATTCTTTTCTCGAAGCTCGGCAAGGCTTGTTCCAATTTTGACTGTATCAAAGTTGTTGCAAATTTTTGTTGCTCTGGTGTGAGTGGTTTCCCAGTTTTTAAGGCATTATCTAAATTTGCGATTTGCAGATTATCAAGCGTATGAAGCTGCACCATAGCGGAGCGAATGGGATTAAGATCGAGCTTAATCTCGTCATTAATGTGAGTATAACTCGCCTCCAATGCTATTGTAGGGGCGTAATTTCCCCATGCTGCAGCAATGCTTTCTTTCTTGGATTCAAGCATTTTTTCTTGAGATTTTATTCCATAGTTATTTCTTAGGGAAATTTCTATTGCTTGATTTAGCGACATTTGTGCATTTGCCCCAAGACTCGATATTATTAAGCTAAGTAATAACAATAGACTCAGGTTGCAAATACTATTCGTTTTTCTATTTATCAACATATAATATTGTATATTTATTATTTAAATATTAGTTATTTTCTGCTTTCAATGCCAGAGATATTCAAGTGCATAATCTGATTTAGAATATACTCTTTATCAAATTGGGAATAGTCTCGAGTCCATAATTCTAAAATATTCCAAATTGAACCAATAAATGAAGATGCGGCTATCTCGGGGTAAACATCTTCCCTAAATTCATTTTGCTTCATCCCATCTTCTATTATGGATTTGACTATAATATTAACTTCTTCGACTACTTTACTTAATTTTTGATAGTCTTTGGAGTTCCAAAAGCGATGCTCCTGCAATATCAGCTTTGCTATATTATTATTTTCAGCAGTAGTATCAATGATGAACTTTACGGCTTCTTCTAATTTTTGCCGATTGCTCAATTTCGTAGAAGATAGCTCTACTAATTTCGCCTCGATAGCTTCCCAAGCCTCGAAAAATATTTCTTCTAATATTCTTTCTTTGCTCTCGAATGAAAGATAGATTCTTCCGACGGAAAGTCCAGTCATATCTGATATTTTCATAATTTTTGAACCATGAAACCCCTCTTTTGAAAAGAGTTCTATCGCAGCAGAGAGTATTCTTTCTCTTGCATCTTCAATTTTTTTCTTTGGCATATATTTCCTTATTGAACAGTGATTCAGTATTCAGAACGTAAAATTACGGAAAAAGTTACTTTTTCACAAATATTTCTCTATTTTTATCCAGATTTTGATAACTTTTCGAATTATTTAAAAAATAATTTTGTTATTAGTAAATTTTTACATATTTTTGAGTGAATTTTTATACTAATATACAGTAAAGGTCAAATATGAAGAAAGTATTATTACTAATTATCAGCTCTGTTGTGTTGTTCTCTTGTAGTGGTAGAGACAATCAAGAATTGACTAGCCAGCAATTAGAGGCTGAGAAAACCAAAGTAATGGATGCCATCAAAGAATATAATGATGCATACCAAAACGAGAGCTTCGCAAGAATTATCGAGCTATTAAGCGAAGATGTGGTATTCTTCGGTTCTGATAAAGGAGAAGTAATTCGCTCTCTAAACGAGTTCAAGAAAATGATCCAAGAGCAATGGAATCATTACGAAATCAAATACGGCAACATCGAGGAACCTTCGATTATTATCGATGATAAGGCTACTGTTGCCTCTGTTATATTTGGAATACCTGGCACTATTAGACAAGATAATGGTCCAGCTCAGCAAGTATTCTTCAGAATCGCTAGAACTCTTAAGAAACAAGATAAGAGATGGGTTATTTCAAGTGGTATCGTAGGCATCGCAAAAGCTAATGAAGAAATTCATCTAGAAGCTCCTGCTGCAGACGCACCAAAAGAAGCTGAAAAAGCCACAAAGACAAAATAAAACAATATTAAAGTAGTTTTATGAGGCTGTCTATAAGCCATTATGGACAGCCTCTTTTTTTATCTATAATACACATTAATCAACAATATAAATATGCAGCAAATAAACTCAATATTGAATAATCCCCATTCTTCCCAAAGCGTCCATGACACAATTGAAATAGCCAAAGAATTTGCTAAAATTCTTCGCCCGGGCGATACAGCCATTTTTATCGGAGATTTAGGAGCGGGGAAAACTCACTTCATCAAAGGGATTTGCAATTACTTCGAGGTGGAAGAAGAAGCTACCAGCCCTACTTTTACTTTAATTAACGTATATTATGGATATTACGAGCAATCCACTTTGGAAATTGCGCATATTGACTTATATCGCATTGAAAACCCCAATGAACTACATAATATAGGCTTCAATGATTATCTCTATGATAATACGATGATTAAGCTGATAGAATGGCCCCAGAGGGCGGAAGAAGCAATAGCAGGGAATTATCAATACTTAGTAGAAATCTCCATCGATGATGAAGACGAGAGCAAAAGAGAAATAATAATTAAGACTTCCAAGTAATGGAATTTAGGCTTTATTGAAATAAATATTTTTTGGATTTCAGCTCGTCGAACATTAATTTCCTTGCGCGGAAGAGATGAGCCTTCACAGTGCCGAGCGGAATATTCATTCTCTCGGCAATTTCATTATAATCCAAATCCTCGTCGTGGCGAAGCTGCATAATCAATCGATAATTTTCTGGTAGAGAATTTAGCGCATTTAGCAGAGCTTGGCGTTTTTCCTCATTCATTATACCCGTATCGGGAGTGTATGATTGATCTTCGATTTCCATTTCTTCCTCTTCCCCATCACCGAACTTTTGATTCAAGGAAATGTGTTGCACTTTTCTTTTTCGATGGAAATCAATGCAATTATTAGAGGCAATCCTATACAGCCAAGCAGCAAAGGAATATGATGATTGATAGGTCGATAAAGCATTATAAGCTTTGATAAAGGTCTCTTGAGCGAGATCTTGGACATCTTCCTCCACTTTAATCATTCTGCGGATTAGGGAGGTAACCAAGCCCATATATTTCTTTTGAATAATAGCAAAAGCAGCAGTATCACCATCTAATATTCTGGTAATAACTTCTAAATCGTCTTGATTGCTTTTTACTTTATCTATCATATCACTTCTATTGTTTCATATCAGGATTGTTAATCCGCAAATACTGATAATATCTCTTTTAATTTCTCATTATTTTCAAGAACAGCTTTCTCAATAATTGAGATATTATCTAAATCATTTTCCGAACTTGGTATTTCAGTGTTTGGAATTAAAATTAGTGGGGATCCAATTTCTTCTGCTTCGCTATCAAGATTTTGCTCAGCTTTTGTTTCCTCTACTTCATTTACTTCAATATTGTCTATTTCAATATTATTAACATCAACATCGACATTATCAATTTCAAGATTTTCGATTTCAACATCATTCAAAATATCAAAATCATTGATTTCATCAACAAGAGGAGCATCTTCTGCCTCGCTTAATATGCTATCATTGATAATTTCCGAAGTGGTATCATCAATCGTAATATCATCAATGTTGTTATCCATATCAATGATATTATCGATATTATCATTAATATTTTCATCTAATTGAATATTGAAGTCTGGAATATCCACATTATCCAAACCTAAGGCTTTGCCTTCATTTATCTCATTTGTTATATTTGTGAGCAAATCGCTTGATTCGCCATACATATTATCCAATTCATACAAAGTCTTATAAATGAATCCAAGTAGATATTTTTTTGAAATATGAAGCAATTCGCCGGTTTTATAAAGGTTTTCAAGCCTGTCGGAGAGCAACTTCATATTTTTATCATCAAAGAAAATGATAATTGCTTCAATCGGAATTTTCTCTGAATCCAGAATTTTTGTTTTTTTATTGAAGAACTCAAACAATGGGCTTAGAAGGCTTATCAAATCCTCTGGAGTAAGGTCTTCTAACTTCTGATTATCGACTTCGCTAATAATTCTATCAAATTGGTGGAAAGTGATTAAATCGTCTTGCTTGCTGATGGTTTGATGATTAGCAACATATTGCACAAAGCCATCGGCTAAATATTTATAATCATCAATGTAATTCAAACGCTTGACTATCTCGTGATATGGTCTGCTTTGCTCCCAGCGGAATACGAACCATTTCAGGGCTACACGCGGGCGTATAAGAGCATTCAAGCGAGTAGTAACAGCATCATTTATTACTTTTTTCAAAGTGTCGGCAGTGAAAATCGCATTCTTTTTAAGTAATTCATTATACTGCACGATGAACGCCGAGAGCTTGGGATCCTGCAAATTAAATCTTTCGCTTGCATTCCGTGCTTGATCTTCTTCATATATCCACCAATCCACTTCCGCAACCATAAATGTTTTCACATATTGATCTACTTTAGGATTAAATTGAATCTCAAAAAGGTTTATCGAGTTATTTTTAATAGAGATCTGTTCAATAATATCTCTTGATTTTTGTTGAATAATTTCTTCAAACATCACTTGTCCAAAATTTGAATTAGCAAAGTTTTCTAAATTACTACAATTTTTTGAAATTATAGCAATATTTTTTTAAAATAGTTGATTTTTTCAAGAAAAAAGCTGCTTTTATATCAATATCAGCAGCTTTAATACTTATCATTTCGGGCATAATTAGCCATTTAACGTCTCAAAAAACGGCTTCAGCCTATTGAAGATAGGCTTAACGGCTCGCAAGATATTATCCTGCGGCACGAAAATATCTTTCGCCTGATGAGTAGTGATTGGCATTTTCATGGATACATCATATATGTAAGTATTGATAATGAATTTGCCCGCTTGGTTTAAGAAGTTTCCAGAAATAATATACTTCACGCCAAGCTCTTCGGCAATTTGCCACATATACGTCTCATATTGCGCGTTGTCTGGCGCAATTTCTTTCTCTTGTAATTGTGCTGTGATTTGCTCAAAAGGTATTACTTCATAATTTCCATCGGCATTTCCCGCTATAAATTGCTTTTGTAGTGAGTCCTGCACATCAAAAGTGTATTGGTCAAAAGAAGCATCCCCATTAGCATTCGTAAATGGAACGAATGATATTTTTGGTGCTACTGCATATAGGGAGAGTGAACTAAGCAATAGTAGAGCAATAAAAATAATTTTCCTCATAGATACCTGTTATAAAGAAATTAAAAAAATGTTTATGTAATTATTATGTATTTGAAAAAAACTTGAAGCCCGCAAAAGCCAGGAAAAGAATATTAGTTGCTTTGGCTATCAACAGCTTCTTGCAATGTATTGTAATAAACGAATAAATCATCAATCTGAGAGATTGCGAGCATTTTCTTTACTACTGGCTGCACACCGACTAAGATAATCGGAGATTCATACTCCTTCATCTGGCGATATGCTAAAAGCAAAGCTCCCAACCCAGAACTATCGACGTATTCTATGTTGGTCAAATCGAAAATAAGGGCTTCAATATCTGGCTGACAAAGAATCAAAAGCTTTGCCTTCAACTGAGCCGATATTTCCATATCGAGGTTTGAATTTTTAAGTGTAAAGACTACGACATTATCAATTCGCTCAAACGAGAAGTTCATATTCATAATTTATTTTACCTTCAAATTAAAAAAAAAGCACAGCAAAATTACAAAAAATGTTTAATTTCGCAATCATATATTTTTCTTATTTTGCAATGTGCAAGTTTTAGAATATGAAATTAACAATTAATTACGAGAAAAGCAAATTTTTAATTATTAGATTTAGCTCAATTGGAGATATTATTCTCTCTACTCCCATTATTCAAGGGATTAGAGAGCAATTCCCCAATGCTGAAATTCATTTCGCAGTGAATGATGTTTTTGCTAAAATTATTGAAAATAATCCCTTCCTCGATAGCATTATTCCTTACCACAAGCATATAACAAAGAAAGCACTTGCCGAGCAAAAGAAAATGATTATTGATAAATATTCCGGATTCGATTATATTATTGATTTGCAAAATAATCACCGATCTCGTTCTCTACGCAAGGGCTTATCCGATAAAATCTATTCCATAGATAAGCGCAGATTATATAAATTGATGCTCGTTCATTGCAAAAAAAAGATTGCAGAACCAATTCACGCTACTGATAATTACTTTAATTGCATCCAAGATATTTTGCCAACGCGCAATTATAAGCAATATGTAAATATTGACCCGAATATCAAAATAAGTGATTATTTTTCTGATATTGACAATCATTCTAATAATAATAATTCTAAAAAAAATATTATCCTTGCCCCGGGGTCTGCTCATTTTACTAAACAATTCCCCGCCGAGAAATTTATAGAGATAATAAAACATTTAGAAAACAATGATAATTCAAACAGTAGTAATTATAACATTATTCTAATCGGCGGGAAATCCGAAAGACAAATTTGCGAGGAAATCGCAAGGAAATCGGGCAAAGAAATATTGAATCTCTGCGGTGAATTAGAGTTAAATGAAACGGCTGCTATTATCGCTCAAAGCGATTTAATCATCTGCAATGATTCGGGAGTAATGCACATTGCGGCTGCTTGCGATATACCAATCATTGCGATTTTCGGCTCTTCTGTGAAGGATTTAGGCTTCACTCCATTGTCTGCCCAAGCTACGATTATCGAAAATAATGGCTTGAAATGCCGCCCTTGCTCTCATATTGGGCGCGAGAAGTGTCCGCGTGGGCATTTCAGATGTATGCGAGACATTGATATCAAGAAAATTCTTGATAAAATTGATTCTCTCTTATCCGATTAACATTGTTTCAATAAATGAACGTAGTTAATTGAATTTATTTAAATTCACAGAAATAATTAATTTCTTTGCCACTCATTCGTCTACACTAATATTACCGGCTGTATTTTCAGCAAGTAAAATCAAAAAAAAAATTTTTGGGACAAGCATTTAATGATGAAAAAATTCTTTTATTACGCCTCGGCTGCTGCCGCACTTGCGACATCATACATTATATACGACAAGACAAAGCCAATCAAAGAAGAATACATCGAAAACAAAGATGGATTAAAGCTATTCGTGAAGAAATCAGGGAAAGGCGACCTTTGCTTATATTTGCATGGTGGTCCGGGGGCTTGGAGCAAATCATTCGAGAAAATGGGTGGCGAAGAGCTGGAAGATTTCTTACAATTACTTTACCTAGACCAACGCGGATGTGGCAGGTCTGATAAATCCCCCACCAAAGATTATTCCCTACAATCGATGATGAGCGACTTCGATGAAGTGATTAATAAATATGCCGAAAAAGATGAGAAAATTTATATTTTGGCTCACTCTTTTGGCGGAATTTTAGCCGTTAATTACGCTTATCTACATCCAGAAAGAGTTAAGGGATTGATACTTACAACGGTTACGCTAAACGTCCTGAAATCTATCAAGAATCAAATCAATTTCATTAATTCTGAAATAAATAAAGATTTTGAATTTGACCCAAAACAAAATATTAGACCTCAATTCCAAGTAGCGATGCGCGAGATTAACAAAGAAGGAAAGCGGTATAAGCTACTAACGGAGAACGTCAGCACATTCAAAAAGCTGAATAAAATTAATGCGTCGGAAAAGACTAAGTTCGATTTCGCCTTCAAAGTGTGGGACTATCCAGAATACTCCAGAGACCTAAAACCGATCACAAGAGAGATAAAAACGCCAGTCTTAATAATTAATGGGGACAAGGATAATTCCATCGGAGATGACTTCCTGCAAATGTTCGATTTCCCAAATTCAGAGACGCATAACCTATCCGGAGGGCACCTGCTCTATTACGAGATGAACAGGCAATTCGTCAGAATTATCAGGGATTTCGTCAACAACATGAAGAAAAAAGAAAAAGCAGAGATGGATTGGAAACGTCAAATCTCCGCTTTGGGTGTATAATAGTTGATTATATACTATTATAAATAGACCAAATTATTAATAATAGGTCTATTTATAATTTTTTCAGTTCTTCGTATACTTCTACTGGGAATTTACATCCGTCCCACATTTCATCATATTTTTCAAAACCCATACCATTGGCTACAACCCATTATTTATCTGCTTCGCCCATAATCGGATCAATAGAAGCGATACAAGCGACCATATCGCTCATCATTACGCCTTCGGAGATGAATGACAAGCATTGCAGGTTTGATGCTGATGGGACGCGGATTTTCATCTTCCAAGGGTGCCCCGTGCCATCGGAGACCACGAAGAATCCAAGCTCTCCTTTTGGAGATTCAATGGCTGTATAAGTCTCTCCGGGTTCGGGGAGTGCGCCATAATTTACAAGCATGAAGTCATTAATTAGGTCTTCCATTCTTGTATAAACTTGCTGTTTGCGAGGGAGTGATTTCTTTGGCTCGTGCAGAATAATTTTCCCGCTCGGCATATTTTCCACTATTTGATTAATTATCTTAGTGCTTTCATACATTTCCATTACACGAACCATATAGCGAGACCAAGCGTCGCCTTCGCTTAGAGATATTACTTTGAAATCTAATTTATCGTAGATTAAATAAGGTTTGTCTTTGCGTAAGTCTCTTGTGGAGCCACTTGCGCGTAGCAAAGAACCAGTTATGCCGAGTTCGAGAGCTTTTTTCTCGTCCATTACTCCCACTCCGGCAATTCTCTGCATAAACATTCTGTTTCTATCTACTAATTTTCTCATTTTATCGAGTTTTGATGGAAACTCTTTCGCCCATAATTTGATTTTTTCGATTGCTTCTGGGGAGACATCCTGCACTACGCCGCCGATGCGCGTGTAGCTGGTTGTAAATCTTGCTCCGCTAATCAATTCGAAGATATCATATATCTTTTCTCTTTCTATCATTGCCCAAAGCATCACGGTGAATGCTCCGAGGTCCAGACAAAATGAACCCAATGATAGTAAATGCGATGAAATTCTGGACATCTCGCTCACGAGGGCGCGAATCCATTGAGCCCTTTCTGGGGCTTCGATACCAAACACATTTTCTATTGCTAAAGCAATTGCTGTATTATTCGACATTGGCGCAGCATAATCCAATCTATCCGTAAAGGGGATAAATTCGTGATAATTTAGATTTTCAGCTAATTTCTCCATACCTCTATGCAAATAGCCCAACTCTGGGACGGCGCTGACGACAGTCTCGCCATCAAGACGCAATACTACTCTCAGCACGCCGTGAGTAGCGGGGTGTTGAGGTCCCATGTTTAGAATATAATCATTATCGAGTGCATCGGACATTTCCACAGATGTATTCTTATCCAAGAGTTCGCGCATTATTTTGCTGTCGCGGATTCTCTCAATATTCTTTATTTCTGATTCTGTTTGAATATTTCTAGCTCTTGCCATTGCTTTATTTCTATTATTTGATATTAATTTAGTATTATTGTTTTTTTTGTCAAATGATCAAACAGCAAATATAAAAAAAACTTACCTAATAATAAAACTTTTACTCAATTTTATTGTTTTTTTAGATCTACTATTTTGTTGGTGCTTAGCGATTGCTATTTTCTATAAAATGTATTTATACTTTTAGATTGATCTTCATCTTTTCAAATTTCTTTTTCCCGATGCCCTGCACGTCCATAATATCCTCAATCTTTTGGAATTTAACATCTTTGCGGTAATCTATTATTTTCTCTGCTGTAGCTTCGCCAACGCCTGCTAATTTCATTAATGATGCTTTAGATGCTGTATTAATATTGATTTTAACGTCGCTTGGCAATGTTATCTTCTTATTAGAAGTGAATCGATTTCCTTCCTCGACTATTGGATTTTGGGCAAGAATCGTTGAATCTTGGTAGCCATTCATATCAGAGCCGGTGTAAGTCTCCTGCTGCTTTGTGGCAATAATGCTCAATAATTGCTTGGAGTTATCGCTCGTTACTCCGTCGTCGGTATTTGGACGATTAACAAAAGTGGCGATAGTCGCTACTATCAAGCCGATTAGGAATATCGAAACAGCCGAAAGCTCATATTTGGCTATTCCAAAAGTATTTTGAATTATATTTATTAATGATCTGCGCATCATTATTTTCGTATAAGATACTGTTGATACTATTATTAAATAATACGTGTATAGAATACCCACAGCTAAAGCAGTGGGTTGAGAAGAAAGACGGAATCAACCCCGTCCTTCAGGGCGGGGGGATTGTATAAATATTATGTGTCTTATTCAAAATGGCAAATATACGAAATCATTCTGAAATATTATATCCCTTTTTTAACTATGCTATTTGAATTATTTTTCGTATTTTTGTTTGTCTTGTATTTTTGTTTGTCTAAATATTTAGATTAACTGTAATATTTAGATTGACTAAAAAAAACAATATGAGGAATATTATGTTAATTAATATGAAAATAAATAGTGCTAACAATAGAAGAAGTGCCAGCAATGCCTTCGGTATTTTTCGTAATACAATCTTAATTACCTTTCTCTTGGCGATTTTTCCGCTCGGAAGCTTCGCTCAAGATCTTGCCAAAAAAGAAGCGAAATCATTAATGGTCAATGGAGTGGAAGCGCAAGTGTTAGATAAAACGCTTTGGATTCGCCTGAAGCCCAGAGTAAATTATTCAAAATTTTGCGGCATTTATCCTCAATATAAAATTACTCCTTTGATACCCCAGCAAGTGCAGGAAGATAGATACTTTAAGCGAGGAAATATATTATCCGATAGAGATGAGATTGGCGATAAAATCAGCAGAATGTATCTCCTTGAATATGAAGCAGATATGCCGATGGATAAGTTCATGGCGAAATTGTTATCTGAAAATCCAGAAATTGAAAGCATAGAACCATATTACATTTATGATTTGCAAAAATCTCCCGAAGAACCCGACGATGCCTTATATTCAGAACAAACTTCCTTGAGCTTAATTAAAGCAAAAGAAGCCTTTAAAAATGGATTAACGGGAAGCCCAAATACTATCATTGCTATAAGCGATGCTGGGGTTGATGTTTCTCACGAAGATTTGAAGGATAACATTGCTTATAATACGGCTGAAATACCCAATGATGGCATTGATAACGATAATAATGGTTATATTGATGATTATGCGGGATATAATTTCGCATACAAGGAAGAAAATACCAAGCCAGACAACGTCAAGAATTCATCAATTGAGCATGGGACAATAGTTGCCAGCATCGCTTCAGCGACGACGAACAACGGCAAGGGAATTGCAGGAACAGGCAATCAATGCAGATACTTCCCATTGAAAATAGTATCCAATGGCAAGGTAGTTTATGGATACCAATCAATTACTTACGCAGCTGTTCGCGGATTTAGCGTGCTTAATTGTAGCTGGGGCAGGGCTAATAAATTGCCTTTCTCTCAATTTGAGCAAGATATTATTGATTTCGCCGTTTCGCGGAATGTCGCAATCGTTGCGGCAAGCGGTAATCGGGGCGATAATATTGGTCCCGAAGATGTCTATTATCCAGCAAATTATAATGGTGTTCTCGGCGTGGGTGCTACAGATTTAAATCGCATCGCCACCAATTCTGTTACGACGGTTAGCTTACAAACAAAGATTTTAGCTCCCGGACTTAATAAGTCCACAAACGGCTACACCTATTCTCATAGCGATGCAGCCACTTCATTTTCCACTCCTGTAATTTCAGGGTTTCTCGGCTTAATCAGATCCAAATATCCCGAACTAAATGCTCGGGAAGCCGTCGAATTTGCTCGCGTTTGCGTAGATGATGCTCGAAGCGTCAATCCTTCGACTTCCTTTTTCCTGCCCGGATTTGTTAATTTTATGAAGGCATTGCAAGTGCCGCCGAGCCAAGCTGTTTCTCTTCAGCCCAAGCAAATCACTCTGATGGATAATTCTGGGAATGCTATTGACAGAGTCTCTCAGAATACTGAAATCAATGTGAAGATTTTGGCGCATAGTTATTTTGCTGATGCTGATAATCTCAGATTTAAATTTGAATTTAATGGCAC
>CAZGXC010000015.1:15052-19579 GCA_964529535.1 uncultured Hyphomicrobiales bacterium
ATTCTATCAAATTAATAAAGAGTGATATTAAAATCGATCATATTAAAGGGAAATCTGACTTTGAAATAAATGGTTTCAAATTCATTGTTCTTGGCGACCAACCCGATTTCGCAGCTTTTAGAGTTAATATTTATAAAGATGGTAAGTATATTGATTACTTTACTTTCCCTGTTTACTTCAATGTAGATGTCGCTAATTTCTCAAATAAAGCAATGTCTTTTAGCGTGAGTGATTACGGGAAGCTCGGTTTCTCAATGAAACGCACCTTCCCCAATCATGGCTTGGGTTGGACTATTAAAGGCTCGCCTACTTTTCTAACACGTCGCTCTGGGCTTAGCTTGATATTTAATAATGCCAATGTCTTTACTGGAGCAAGCGAACGCTCCGCAATTAATTACGATTTCACTCCATTAAAAAGATTAACAGGCGAAGATAGACACATCAGCATCGTTTCATTGAATAACAATCCTGATAATATCGTCTCTTTGATTTCCAAATACTCCTTTGTTGATGATTCTCTGCCAATAGTCAGAATAGATTTTGAATTAATTAATAATGGAGAAAATTATTTGGATAAGCCAGCTTTAGGACTTCTTTTTGATTGGGATATGCCGCCAAATTCAAGCGAGAACACAACAGAGTATTTCCCGAAAGGGATACCCGCAGATGCCAATGTCATAAAAACAGCTGCGCAAATAATCAGCAATTCCGATAGAACAAAGAATATTGCTACGCTCGTTTGGTCTGAGGAAAACACAGCTATCGCTCAATCCGCAGGTATTCAATACAAAACGTATGGCGACGACGCAAATAACTTAATCCCAATTTTCAGCAATGGCACAAAAGAACAAACCGACTTAGCTGGCGATATAATGAGTGCCTCCGGAATGAGATTTAATACAACAATGCAAAAGGATGGACGCGGGAAATTCACAATGATTATTGCTTATGGAGAGAACGAGGAAGAAGTAGCATCAAGATTGAAATACGGCTATAAAGTAGCAAGTAGCGTGATAGAATATCCAACTATCGCCTGCGAAATCTATCCGAATCCCGCAAGCGATAGAATAAATATTAAGTTCAAAGACGAGCATTTTGGGCAGATAGAAATCTACAATTTGCTCGGCGACGTAGTCCAAACATCAAATATCTCTGGCGATAACTTCACTCAAATCGATTTTCAATCACTGCCACGCGGCAGGTATTTCATACTCTTGGGCGAGAGATTGCTCGGAGCATTTGTGAAGTGATACCAGTTATTAAGTGATACCAATCATTTAGTGGTACCATTTATTAAGTGATACCACTTTATTAGCCAAAAGATTCGATCTATTGCTCTATCAATTCAATTGCCTTATATTTACACGTAGGCTCGCACTTTCCGCAATCTGTGCAAAGTTTTCTATCAATAGTTGCATAGGCACTATTGTATTTAATAGCATTTTCCTTCGTGCAGAAAGTTTTGCAATCCCCGCAAGAAGTGCATTTTACGGGATCAATCAGTGGTTCTGCGTGAGTTCCAGAATAGCTCTTGCTTATCGCCTTAAATTCAGTGCATTCTTTGAGGCATAATCCGCAGTGAGTGCATAGGCTTTCGTTTTTAGTTACCTTTGCTGGGTTAACTGCTCCAAATGGGCAGGCAGCAACGCATTTCCCGCACTTAGTGCATTTCGCAGGATCAATATTGCATTTATCACCGATGGTAATCGCACCGAATTCACAAGCACTCTGGCATTCATGGTGGCATTTACTAGGCTTGCATTTGTTGCGAACCGTGTAGTCAGCCTTTTCATAGGTGATACAATTACCTTCATTTTTGCAAACATCGATACATTTGCCACAGCCCACGCACTTTGACTCATCAAAATCATAGTTAGCTTGGCTAACAGATATTGCGTTTTGAGTGCATTTAGGCACGCATTGTCCGCATTCAGTGCAAAGATCCTTGTCAATGTAGTATTTGGTTTTTTCCGGCAATACAATAGCTTTGTAGTAGCAGCTTGGCACGCAGTCGCCACAACCGGTGCACTTTTTCAAATTGATTGAGTATCCAGTGCGAAATGGACTTAACACCTGTTTGCTACAAGAATTAAGCAATAAGCTACCAGAAAACATTCCTATCCCCAAAATTCCACAAGATTTCAGGAATTTCCTTCGCTGATTATTTTCAGTTTCCATATATCAATAAACAAATAGTAAAAAAAAATTATAATGCGATTCTAAGTTCTACGCGAGCGAAATAAGTATCTTGTTTGAGTTTCTCGGAAGTAATATATCCTCCGATAAACGTAGTCTTAAAATGATCCAAGAAGCGTGCGCTTAATTCAAGATCAATTTCTTTAGTATGGTAGCCGGCAGTTTGCCCTGCGTATTGGACTTTAAAATACATATTATCAAGCCAAGGGAAATCTGTTTTGGCATAAGCCTGCACGACTGGCAGATCCAAGGCATCCATTTTCATTACCTCTCCCATAAAGAGATTAGTAAATGAAGGATAGAACATAGAATTTGCGTCAACATCAAACTTCCCAACCATTGCAGCTCCCACGAGAGTATTGTATCCATCGCTCCAATCAAAGTTTTTATTTAATTCGACGAAATAGCCGAGAGCATTTTCTTTATATACATATTGATACAGCAATTCCGTCTTTAATTCAAGATCTAATGGTAAATTAAATTTTGAAAAGAAACCGCCATAATACTTATAATCTGGGAATACTGACCCAAATTCATTGTAGAAGATTGCTCCGACTTCTTGCACAAATGGCTTAGAGCTTGCCTCAGAAATTGGCGAAAATTCCTCGAACTCATCATCAGTCTTGAGTTCATCGTCTGTCGTGTTGCTTGCTTCTGGCTTAGGTTTTACTGGATTACTGCTCTCTGGATTACTGCTCTCTGGATTATTAATCCATTTCACAGAAGCAGCGAAGAAATTAGATTCGCCAAAATTCTGCCCGAGGAAATCTACTCTGCCTCCTCGTGTCAAGTTGTAGATGTGTCGCGTTCCGCAAAAATCAGCATATCGAGCAAATTGTGCCAACACACTCGCTGCCGTAGCAGAATATTCAAAATCTCCGCTTTTGTATTTGGAATTGACTCCAACTACTCGCTCATCTACTAATAGGTAATCTTGGAGTTTGAGGGTTTGCAATCCTGCTCCAATAGAGAACTCAGGCAAAGTAAATTTATAATACAATTCTCTGAATCCCCAATGTTTTTTATCAACAGCTGCAAATCTCTCATAGCTTGGAGAGCTTCCAGAGGAATCTTTGCCCTGTCTGCCGGGACCTCCTTTGGAATTGAAAAAATTCTTATAGCCACCTTCAACGTAAATCTGGTGTTTGGAGTCATCGAAATTGAAACCCAAACCCGCAATCGCCAAACCGTTCTTTACGTTTCTGTCGGTCATTCCAGCGATTGCTCCCGTTACTTCAATTCCTCCCACTATGTTTTTTGATCCAAATAGTGGAGAAATATGCGAGCTAAGCATACTACGGCAATCCATTCCCGCAGCGTTAATTTGAAAATAACCAAATAGCATTATGCTACTTAGTAGCAGACTTGTCCTTACAAATTTTATTAACATCTTTGTGTATATTATTGTGTCTAAAAATCTCAATTCCTGATTTATTACAGCCACCCATACATTCGCCACAAGCGATACAATCCTTATTATCGATAGTTGATACTTTCTCGCTGCGGTTAATGGCTAATTGATTACAACCAGTAGCGCAGATTGAGCAATTAACGCAACTATCATTATTATCTAAGACAGCAGCACCGGGGAGTTTGGAAACCCAACCAAGGACTAAACCGATTGGGCAAGCAGATTTGCAGAATGGACGGTAAGAAAATACGGAGGTCAGAACTAATAAAGCGAGCAAAATCCATTCTGTGTATGTGGCATTATAGCCTAAATTATAAGCTGTTTTAAATGGGTCTATTTTATTAAATAAATATGAATGCGTGAAGGCAAGCTGAGCAATCAGTCCAGCCACAAGCGCATAACGAATATATTTCATTACTTTTTGGGCTTTCGGGCTACGCATAAATGCTAATTTGCTGGCAGGCATATAAAGAAACTCTTGCAATGCTCCCAAATGGCAAACCCATCCGCACCAAGTCTTATGGAATACATATGTAAGCGGTATAAGTGCTAAAAACCAAATCATATTTTCCCAGATGACAGTTCCACCCGTCAGGGCGATAATCGTCCAGCTGAAGCTGCTGATTGGGCAGGGGCATGCTCCCACATAAAACCCAAGGACGATTGCCGAAAGTGCTAAAAACACTCCGCGCAATTTTCGAGTAGCCTTGAAGCGAATAAACACACCCGCCAAAGCAGTCATTATCAATGAGACTATTGGGAAAAAGAGGCGATGATTGTATATTGGCTCGCTCTCCAAAGTTTCGGGAGCGACAGCCACAACAGATGATGTATCCGCAGCAGCATTAAAATCCTGAAATTCATCATCACTATTTGTAGAAGAAGTGATGAATTTCAGGATTTTAATGCTGCTGCGGATA